>JAAXHZ010000098.1 GCA_012270625.1 Dehalococcoidia bacterium
CCCGCAGGCGCCTGGCTCTCCCAATGCAAGCATGGCTGTGGCAGACGCCCCTATGGTGAGGATCGACTCACCAATCCAGGTGACAGCCACATTCAGCGAGCCTGTATCCGACTTCACTGTCAAGGATGTCAGCGTGGTCAACGGCTTCGCAAGCAACCTCGTCGGCAGCGACGGGGACATAGTCTATACCTTCGACGTGACACCGAACGCGATTGGCGATGTGACCGTGGACATTGTCGGCGGCGTAGCGACAGATGCCGACGGCAACGGCAACACGGGAGCCGTCCAGCTATCGTTGGGCATACCCTATGACGACGATGGCGACGGCGAGATCAGCAGGTACGAGGTCATCACGGCCATCGGCGACTACCTGTTCAGCGGCGTCCTAATCAGGGACCATGTCGTAGCGCTCATCGGACTCTTCCTGTTTGGCTAATGGAGGGGCCATACACATGCTACCGTTAGAGAATCGCATTAATGCAATTCTCCAGGAGTGAGAGCCTCCCCCGGACCGGACCGCTGAATACGGTATCGAGGACTTATGCAATTCTCTTGTACCGTGAGAGGTCGAGCGATACGGGTCAGATCACAACCAAGCCGTGCCGGAAACGTGGGTTAGGTGATTAATGCCCCCTGAAACTACTACACACGACGCAGAGACTTCCCTGTGGAGGAAGTGGAGACTGCCGGGGCTGGTCGCGGTTGGTATTTTGGCAGTGGCCTTCATCCTGTTTGTCGCTCGGGGCGCACTGCTTCCGATCGTCATAAGCGTCATCGTGGCAGAGCTTCTGTTTCCGATCGTCGCTTTCATAGAGGCGCTGCTTCCCGGTCATAAGCGTTACCCACGGGCGGCCAGACTCTTCGCCATTGCGATCATATACATCTTCTTCTTCGCGCTGTTGGCCGCGCTTCTCTACCTCACCGTCCGCCCCATACTCGGGGAGGCGCAGGAGTTCATAGAGACCGTTCCGCAGATATACGGACAGGCAAAACTGACTATAGAGATGTGGCTGGAAGAGTTCGACCGGCAGGTGCCGGAAGAGGTGAAGGCACAGCTCGACGAGTGGCTCCGGTCCGCGAGCAGTGTAATTGGCAGCGCAGCGCTGGCCATTCTGACAAGGACTCTGAGCGCCATCAGCGGGACAATATCCCTCGTTATCGCCCTCGTGATAGTTCCATTCTTGCTGTTCTACATGCTCAAAGACAAGGAGGAGCTGGTCGGAGGGATGTACTCCATTCTTCCCGCGGGCGTCGCGCGGCACACACACAACGTCTTCAGTCTCTTCCACAATGTCGTCGGCTCGTACGTTCGCGCTCAGCTGATCAGCGCTTCCATAGTCGGAGGCCTGGTATTCATCGGGCTCTTCTTCCTCGACATTAGCTTCGCGCTCACCCTGGGGCTGCTGGCAGGCATACTCGGCCTCATCCCCATCATTGGCGCTTTCATTGGAGCGGTGCCAGGACTGCTGGTTACTCTGGCGACCGATCCGGGCAAGCTGGTCTGGGTCGCGCTGCTGTACATCATTGTCCAGTTCGTAGAAAGCAATATAATCTCGCCCCGAATTCAGGGGCAGGCGCTCAGACTTCATCCCATTTTCATAATGGTAACCCTGGTAATAGCCAGCGACATAGCGGGACTGTGGGGAGTGCTTATCGGCGCGCCGCTAGTGGCAGTAGCCAGGGACATATTCGCGTATTTCTACACCGAGTGGAGCGACCGAGGCGTATCCGAGGCTGAATCGGAAGAGATAGAAGAACCTGATTCGGCAGAGGCCGTGGCTGAAGAACACGCCGGGCCTGTGCCGGATAACTAGGTACTGCTTTTACACCAGACGCCGCTCTACTGTATGCGCCCTCCGGGCATGTTAGTCCAGGCGCTCATCTCGTGTGGGAGCACCACCGGGTCGGCCTTGCAGACGAACCCCGGATCGAGCTGGTCCATCGAGGTCACGCCCATCAGGGCCATCGCGACGATCAGCTCGTCCTCGAGTATCTCCAGCACCCTGACCACACCATCGACCCCAGCGGCGGCTATCCCCCATCCCTGCAGCTTTCCAATCGCGACGGCGTCAGCGCCAAGCGCGATGGCCTTGACGATGTCCGTGCCGCGCTGTATGCCGCCGTCCAGGACTATCGTGGCCCTGCCGTCAACGGCCTCTACGATCTCAGGGAGCATCTCCAGCGTTCCCTGTCCGTGGTCGAGCTGACGGCCGCCATGGTTCGACACCCATACTACGTCCACTCCGCGCTCGATGGCGATCTTCGCATCTTCGGACGTCGCGATCCCCTTGAGCATGAACGGGAGCCCGGCAAGCTTCTTGATCCTGTCCACAGTGTCCCAAGTGACCGATGCCGCGTGGGACGGGTCTCGAGGCGCGCGGCGTGTCGGGGTAAGCCACCGCGTCAGCATCGGCCTTTCCCTCCGGCTGTAGTGGGCCGTGTCCACGGTGATGCACAGCCCGATGTATCCAGCCTCCTTGATAGCAGCGACCCGCTCCTCTATCCAGGCCCAGTCGCCGTGAATGTATAGCTGGAACACCTTTGGATGATCGGCGGCCGCGGCGATCTCCTCCAGTCCAGGCTCTGTGACGGAGCTGACCACGTGCATGACCCCGAACTGCGCTGCCGCCCTGGTGGAAGCCGCGCCGCCCTCCGGGTTGAAGACCTGGAGCGATCCGATCGGCGCGAGGAGCACAGGGATTCGCAGCTTCTGTCCCAAGAATGTGGTGGACGGGTCCACGCTGGAGACGTCGTTCAGCACACGCGGTCGGAACGCGATCTGGTCGAAAGCGAGTCGGTTGCGCCGCATGGTCGTCTCCGATTCGGACGCGCCTACCAGATAGTCCCACGCGCCCTGGTGCAGGTTGACCCGCGCCCGCTGGACGATCTCTTCATTGCTCAGAAAGTTCATGTCCACGTCTGTCTCCTTGGTGTCGGAATATCTCGCAAGTGTTCGCCCATCAAGTCAGGCGACCGTCACAAGGTAACACTGGCGTCGGGCGGCGCTCAATGGTGGGAGTGAAGCGCCGGAGGTGAACGCCGGAGAGTCACCGACCTGATCGTACGCTCACAGCGCAAGTCGGACAGATCGACCCTCTGGTTTGCGATCGAAGCGTCGGGCGTAATTGATGAAGAAGACATCACCAGAGCAAAGCATTCGGCCGATGTCCTCAAGAAGATCCATGAACAGGACGCGATACCTCTAGTCTTTGGGTATCAGATTTCCGGTAGGCACAGGGAACTGTCAAACGAGCTGCAAGTCCCGGTGTTCCTGGACACAGACGACAGACAATAGACAAACAGGATCGATCATGAAGTCCTCGCCGAACACTCCCTGACGGGAGTGTACATATTCGAATGATGCGAAGTTCTTCCACGGGAGTAACGAGGCTACCCCTGATCCGCATGGACCCTACATTCGATGTCTCAGACGGGGGTCCAGTATATCCCGCAGGCCATCACCCGCGAGATTAATCGCCAAAACAGTGACTGAAAGGAACAGTCCTGGGAAGAAGGTGATCCAGAAAGCAACCTGGAGATACTGACGGCCCTCACCCATGATGTTTCCCCAACTTGGAATGATTGGAGGGGTGCCAGCTCCAAGGAAGCTCAGAGCGGCCTCGGTAAGTATAGCGGCCGCGAAAACAAATGTGGCCTGCACCAAGACTGGGGCGATGGTATTCGGGGCGATGTGGAATGTCAGTATGCGCCACACAGGGACACCGAGCGCTTCGGCGGCGTCAACGAACATCTGCTCACGCAGGCTGAGGGCCACGCCACGCACAATTCTCACCATTCGGGGTGTGTCCACTATGGTGATGACAATTATCACGTTCTGAACACTTGAGCCAAGCAGCGTGATGATGGCCAGCGCGAGAAGGATTGTCGGCATTGCCATCATGCCGTCCATGACACGCATAACAATATTGTCCACGAGGCGGAAGTACCCAGACACCAACCCAATGGCAAGGCCGGCCACGGTTACCAGCAGCGCGACCGAGAATCCAACAAGCAGCGAAATCCGACTGCCTTGCATGGTGCGAGCGTAAACGTCCCGGCCAAAGTTGTCGGTACCGAACCAGAAGTGATCAAGCGAGGGGGAGACCAGTCGATCCTCGAAGCTCGTAAGAATGGCCTCTCCTGTAATGAAAGGAGAGATTACTGCGATGATCGACATCACCACAAGTATGAACAGCCCAAAAGCGAGAGTAGGATTGCGCTTCGAGCCACCGTAAGCGCGAGCGAGCCGCAGACTCCATCGCCGCTGCGGCGACGAAGCCGCCTGCGCCTCTACAAGCTCCATGTCCTGGATGCTCATTGATAGCGTATCCTCGGGTCCAGGTAGGCGTATGCGATGTCCACCAGAAGATTGACAAAGATATAGAGTACCGAGAAAACCATCAACATTCCCTGGATTATGGGGTAATCTCGCCGAATCAGTGCATCTACGACCAGACGGCCCATACCCGGAATGGCAAAGACCACCTCAATCACTACCACACCGGTCAGCAGCAGCGCGAACGATATGCCTATCACCGTGACTATGGGGATGGACGCGGCCTTGAGGGCATGTCGCAGCAGTACAATCCGCTCCGAAAGTCCCTTTGCGCGGGCAGTCCTGATATGGTCTTCGTTTAGGACTTCAATCATGATCGAACGAGTCATGCGCGCCAGGAGCGCCGCTGCGACCAGCGCAATGCTTAAGGACGGGAGCACAAGCCCGCGGAGATACAGCGTAATGTCAACTGAAAACGGGACGTAGCCCAAAACTGGAACAATGCCGAGGTTTACGGCGAACAGCCATATGAACATGAACCCGACCCAGAACGCGGGCACGGAGAATGCGATTACCGCGAAGACCATCGCTACACGGTCTATGATCCCGCGAGCCTTCCACGCGGCCAGCACCCCCAGTGGAATCCCGATTGCTATCGCCATCAGCTGGGCCATTACAGCCAATCCCATGGTGGCTGGCACACGTTGGAGCATCAGCTGTACTACTGAACGCTGCGAGAAAACGGATGTCCCCAGGTCTCCACGAAGAAGATTGCCGACCCATATTAGAAACTGCTCATAGAGGGGTTTGTCGGTACCCAGAGCCTCGCGGATCTCGGCGATCTCCTGTTTCGTAGCTTCCTCGCCGGCGATAATCGCAGCTGGGTCTCCTGGAGCTAGGTGCAGAATCGCAAACGTTATAAGACCGACCATCGCCACGACAGGTATCGAGGCGAGCAGCCTCTGTATGATGTACGAAACCACTCTGTCACGCCTTCCAGACGCTGGATTGAAGAGAGAGGGATGGACTTAATGCCGACGAGTCGGCTCGAGGACCGCGGCCGATCAGTCTCAAGCGTCTCACCTCGTCGCAGAGCAAGGTAAGCCGCCTACATCCTGAAATCGCATGAGCAATCACGCGACTTCAGAGCCGCACATCATCGGTTGTGCTATCTGTCCTCACAATTAATCCCTTGCGGGATCAATCTTCTAGCCAAGCATTGGGCCAGAAGGGGGTGTGCTTGTTCGCGAAGTTCTTTATGCGGGCTGATCTCCCATTCGCCCAGGTCTGCTGACCGAAGTAGAACATGGGAACATCCTCGTAGAACTGCGCATGTACCTTATCCGAAATGGCCTTGATCGCTTCGAAGTCGCTCTCCCTGGCCATCTGGTCAAAGTATTTCTTCATATTGCCACTGGGGTCGGAGTATCCGTTCCTGGCCCCATCCGCAGTCAGGAACCAGTCGAACTGCAACGGGCTGACGTTGTAGCCCAGTTTGGTGCCGGTTATCCCAAGGTCGAATGAGTCGGCGTCGTTATAGAGCGCGGCCACCGTTCCCCAGTCAGTCGCAATGAATTCCACTTCGAAACCCAGCTGTTCGAGCAGTTCCTTAAAGGGCCTTGTGGTGTCCTTGAACATAGCTAGGTCTTCGGGGCTGGTCAGGCGGACTTTCACACCCACCATTCCCTCTTCTTCAATGATCTTCTTTGCAGTTTCAACGTCCTTGACGTTGTAAACCTCGGTGCCAGGTACTCCTGAAGAGTCCCACACGGTCTGGTTGATGCCGCATCCCATAAACCCTGAGCAAGTGTCCCAGAACTGGCCCTTAGGTCCACCGGCTGCTATACCCAGGATCTTGTCGTTGTCCATTGCCATCTGCACAGCCTGTCTGACGCGCTGGTTGTCGAATGGGGGGTGGGTGTGACTAGGCCACATCCCGACCAGTCGTCCGGGCTTGCCTGTGGTGAATACAGAATTAGCGCTCTCTTCTACACGTGGCGCGAAGTCGGATGGATACTCGTCAACCCAGTCAACCTGTCCGGTCGTTAGGGCCGCTACGCGAGTCGCAAAGTCGGGGACCTCCAGCCACTCGACCTTGTCTATAAATGCAGTGTGGCCGCCGGCCATATAGGAAGACCCTTCAGCCCTAGGTTGATAGTCTTCCCATCGCTCCATGATCACTCGGTCTCCGACGTACCAGTTGATGAATTTATATGGGCCAGTGCTGCTGATGTAGTCAACTGCGGTGGTGTTTGGAATCTCCCATATCTCTTTGGGCTGCACCCAGGGGCCACGATGTCCCGGCGGAGTCGTAAGCGCCAGGATTGGCAGACCGGACGGTTCGCTGAGATGGAAACTCAACATGACGTCACTGTCAGCCGTTATATCATCTGTCACGTCGTTCGTACGTCTGATGAAAGCGGTGTTCGCACGCTTGTAGGAGCCAATCACATCCTCCGCGGTGACTGGTTCACCATTGTGAAACATCAGGCCCGAGCGAATGGTGAAGGTCCATACGAGTCCGTCGTCACTCACCTTCCACGATTCTGTCAGCATCGGCTGTATCTGATCATCGAAGTCGCGTGTGAATAGCGTCTCTGACATGTTGCTTGGGAGATACTGCACGACAGTGGCCCCGGTCCACTGCGCATCGACGGCTGGGAAATTCGCCTGTCCAATCCCGGAAGCGGTTCCACCGAACTTGGGCTGTCCCTCCTCGGACGAGATTTCGACAGATGAGATGCGAGTAACCGGCGGCACCGCGGTTGGAGCTTCTTTGAGGGCTGCCTGCTGAGGAGCCGCAGCAGGCGCCGCGGCCTGTGGCGCGGCAGGCTGAGCGGGCGCCTTCGGCTGTGCCGTTACTGGCTGTGCCGCGGCGGCCGGAGCCGCGGCGGCCGGCTGCTGGGGCTGCTGAGGTTCAGATACTTCAGCGCTGCTGCAGGCGATGAGCAAGGCCATGAGGCCGAACAGTCCAAGAGTTGAGATAGCAGTCGTTAACTTCATAGCCCCCCGTCCCATGTACAAACCAACCAACACCGCTTGGGTTGCAAAAGCCAATTCAGCCTGGGTACTAAATCCCACAGACTTGCCAACGTGACCCCAAAGTTACAACGTATCCCATCCTTAGTCAACATATTCCTGAATCGTAGTACATACGTGAGAGAGATTGACGGCTACACAGTTAACAAGGTCGAGCACGACGAGCGTTCGATCCTGGCACGCGGCCAACACATTCACTCCACCGCATAGAGGACTCCGTCTTCTGTTGCCAGGTATAGCACACCTCCCGCTATGACGGGTGTCGATATGACCGGAGCCGCTGTCTCAAACCGCCAGGACTCCTGTCCAGTCATCGTGTCAATGGCATGAAGTATCCCACCCCTGTCGGCAACGAACAGTACGTCACCCGCTATGGACGGCGATGCTTCGAATGGATGGAGCGCGTGAAACTCCCACTTTAGGTCACCTGACTCTCTATCGAGTGCGACAAGCCTTCCCGATGTCGCTGCCGCGTACACACTGTTGTGGGCGACGACAGGCGCAGCCGCAAACCCTGAGTCGCGATCAATAAAGAACCAGACAAAACCTTTCTGCTGTCCGATGGAGTCGATTAGCCCGAAATGCCTGAGCTGGAAGCGGACCCAGTTGAGATTCTTTTCGAACGGAAACTCCCGCTGGGTCCAATCCACAGACCTGACCCGCCCGCCCATATCAGCCAGAAAGAGCCGGTCTTCGCTGAACACTGCGCCCCCCTCGGCTCCATTTACTGCCTGGTAGTCGAAGCGACGTTTTCCTGATTCGAGATCCAACACATAGAGCTTGCCCGCAATGTCTGTAAAGGCCACCACAGGCGGGTGAACGGCTGGGTCCGAACGAATAACGTTATCGGCCTTGAAGCTCCATCGTTCTTCACCTGTCAACACATCAAGGGCATATAGCCTCCAGTCATTAGAGCCCACGTATAGGACCCCTTTGTAAACCACGGGTGAGGATAGTACAGGGTTGCCGGTCATGAACTCCCAGACGAGTCCACCAGAGTCAGCATCCAAGGCGACTATCCTATTGTCTTGCAGACCTACCAGAATCAAATCTCCAGCCACGGCTGGAGTCGTCTTGACACCACCACCAGCCAGAAATTCCCAGCGAATCTGTCCTGTATAGGCGTCTAAGGCGACCACCCGGCCAGATTCAGCAGCGAGATACACCCTGTCGCCAACTACCACAGGAGATGATGACAACCGAGGTCCGCTCTGAAAAATCCATCTGGCAATGCCTTGTGGAACAATGGACTCGCCTACGACCACGGCATTTCGATCCGGCGACATCTGGGACATCGCCCACTCGCCCGGACCTGGCATCGAGCTGAAGCTGGAAGCGGGAGGAGGCAGGAATCGGAAAGGTCCGACGTTGATGTACAGCATCCACGCCACGAGCACAGCCGCAGCGATCAATGAAACAATCCGGACAGCTGCCCGGCAGTTCAACCACCTATCGGACGATCGGGCATTGGGATCTGATCGAGCCGAGAATGGCCTCCGTCTGTCGGTCCGCAGTGGCGACCTGCATGAGACGCAGAAGATGCTGCCGCGTGGGCTGCTCTCTCCGCAAACGGCGCAGGCGATGACTTGCCGAATGTCTTTTGGATGTGACAACCATCTTTACCAAAGGAAGGTTGAGAGGGGTAGGCATCCGTACT
>JAAXHZ010000099.1 GCA_012270625.1 Dehalococcoidia bacterium
CTTGAAGGCGTTGTACATGACGTTGTACGAGTACGATACCTTGTCCACTGGGAAGTTGCTCTCGAACATGCTGCGGTCGGGGCCGAACTGCTCGATGCAGTAGTGCATGAACGGCGCCATGGACTCGGCCAGCTCCTCTGAGCCGATGGGCGTGTCGCGCTCATGCCAGTCGAAGCCGGTGCGCGGCATACCGATTCCGCCGAGCTTGACTGTGACGTTCGGGCATTCGGCTACGGCGGCGATACCGCTGCGCCAGGTGGCGAGCACCTCGTCGTCGTTGTTTGCGTATGGCCCAACCCTGAGCAGTCCGCCAATATGGTTCAGGATGATCTGGAGATCGGGCACGGCTTTGGCGAAGTCGGCCAGCTCCGGGAGCTGCGGGAAGTACATCCAGCCCTCGAGAGACAGTCCCATCCGAGACAGAACCCGCGCGCCGGCGCGGAAGTCGTCGCTGGCGAGCTGCCCTTGCATCCTGTACGCGGACGTGACCTCGATCTCAGGATGAGGGTCCCACGTGACCGAGTGCCGGATACCCCTGAACCTGTTGGGACTGGCTGCCTGAAGCGCTTCCAGTACCGGCTCGATAGCGTCACCCAGGTTCAGGTTGGCGTGTCCGACTATCGAGGCAGCCGCGCGGGAGGGGCCGTACAGTCCGCTCTCGCTCGCGGCGGCCAGCCCCTGCACGAACTCGACCTCTCCCACGGGCCGCATCTCCTCCGGCCCGCTCGACCTGTACATCGCTCGGGCTTCGACGAACACTGTGGAGCGGACGTTGTGACCGCTGTTCACGTCGTCCGCAAGCTCGTGCAGCAGGTATCGCTGGTAGGGAATGCGCTCGGTGCGAAAGTCCCAGAAGTGATGGTGAGGGTCGCAGATGGGAAGATCGGGCTCCAGGGCCTCCTCCTCCGTGAGTGCGAGCCAGTCGTTTCCTCCGAATGGCATGGTGGGTCCTCCAGATAGAGTGTAGCGGCCCAATGATAGCACAGCGCCTCCTGCGCGGTTCCGGGGATCCCTTGTTATTCTGTGTAGCTTTCCTATGAGGTCGAGGTTAGAATTGGACTTCCACGGCACTGACGCGAAGAATGACATTTAGACCCGGCTGTGAGAAATAACCATGACAGCGCCGACCATAACGACTATAAGCAAGACTGAGGCCCGTGCCACTCGTGGGATGATGGCAACGAAAGACATACATGCTACCCAAGCGGGTCTCCAGATGCTTGAGCTGGGCGGAAATGCCGTTGACGCGGCGGTAGCTGCCTGTTTCGCCATAGGAGTCGTTGAGCCGTGGTCCTGTGGTATAGGCGGCGGAGGCTACATGGTCTATCAGATTGGGGATCAGGGCGGCGCGATCGGGTTTCCCATGAAAGGACCACTTGATGCCCGGCCAGATATGTACAAGCTAACTGGCGAAGAATCTGTTGGCTACTTCGGTTGGCACGGTGTAGAGAACGACGAGAACTATCAGGGATTCAGATCGATTGCCGTTCCAGGAGCAGTGGCGGGTCTCTGCGAGGCGAACAGACTGCTTGGCAAACTTTCGCTTTCCGAAGTGATCGCTCCAGCCGTCTCACTGGCGAGAGACGGATACTCCCTTGGGTGGCACAATATGTACTCCCTCGGCGCGATGGCTGACAAGCTGTTCGAATATGAGGAGCTGAGGCGAGTCTTCATGCCTGAAGGAAACCTGCCGATGGCTGGCCTTACTTCACAGGGCAGCCTTCGGCAGCCTGATCTGGCCAACGTGCTTGAAGCTATCGGGAAGGAGGGGCCGTCAGCCTTTTACTCGGGAGACGTTGCCGCAGCCATCGTATCTGACATTCGTGACAATGGAGGGGTGATTTCTGAGCGAGACCTCGCAGAGTACAGACCCTTCGTTTGGGATGGTGGGTTGGAGTTCGATTACTCTGGCCACACGGTCCGAGTGCCGCCTTTTGGGTGTTCAGGAATTACAACAGCAATGACATTAAAGATGTGGGATGGCTTCGACATTGTTGAGATGGGCCACAACTCAGCGGACGCGCTTCACACCTTTATCTACGCCAACAGACTGGCATACGCGGACAGGTATAGATACATTGCAGATCCCGCGTTCGTGGACGTGCCATGGGACGGACTCGTGTCAGATGGGTACACGAAAGTCCGTCGTGGGCAGATATCGATGGAGCGTCTGGAGAAGATAGCGCCGGGCGACCCATGGGCCTTTCAGGACGGGGAACCCTCCCATGTGTTCGAACCCAGTGCGCCTGCCCTCGACAATGGAACAACGCATCTGTGCGCAATGGATGGCGCCGGAGGTGCGGTCTCCCTCACGAATACGTTGATGGCTGGCTTCGGATCCGGTGTAGTTCCAAGGGGTACCGGGGTGGTAATGAACAACGCCATGTACTGGTTCGACCCTGTGCCGGGTAGGGTTAACTCAATCCTGCCGGGTAAGACAGGCGTCAACAATATGACACCCACGCTGGTAATGAACTCAGATGGGGTGAGATTGGCATTGGGAGCGTCGGGTGGACGCAGGATAACCGGTTGCGTGTCACAGCTCATCGCCAAGATCATCAACTACGGTATGGGCCCGCAGGAAGCGATAGACTCCCCTCGGGTGGACTGTACGCTCCCGGTCACCAGCGTTGACCCGCGTCTTCCCGTCGAGGTTGTGGCGGAGCTCGAGTCCCGGGGACACCGGATACACACAATCGGAAACGGGCGGGTGGCGAGCGGCTTCCCCAGTTTCGCGAGTCCTGTCGCAATTGTTCACGAGACGGGTTCCGGTTTCCGGGCCGGGGTGGATACGTTCCATTCAGCGTATGCCGAGGGGATATAGGCCGGAATGTTCGGGGATGCTCTCCTGGCTTAAGCAGTGTGGGACATCAGTCGATCATGTTGAGGTGACAAGTTGATTGAGGAATCAGCCAGCAGATCCTATAGCGTCGTGGTCGAAAGTGACGTCGAAGTTGAGGTGCGTGACGGGACGATCCTGCGCGCAGACATTTATCGCCCGGACGCCGATGGCGCTTATCCAACACTGGTGCAGCGCACTCCATATTCCAAGAGCCACGAGACGCTTCTGGAACAGGGTCACAAGCTCGCGGAGCGAGGATACGTTGTGGTCCAGCAGGACATACGTGGTCGCTACCGTTCTGACGGCGAGTTCATGCCCGCGCTGTTAGTAGGTGAGCACAAAGATGCCGAGGACGGATATGACACCGTGGAGTGGGCGGCGACGCTTCCCTGGTCAACAGGCAAGGTGGGAACCTTCGGCGTATCATACTGCGGATGGACCCAGTGGGAGTTAGCGTATAAACGCCCGCCCCATCTTGTCGCAATGTTCCCGAGTGGGATTGCAGCCAATCTTCTGGACAGAGAACTGTCGGGAGTGCTCCGTCTCGGGCGGGCGCTGTGGTGGACCATGAATACGCTGGCTCCCGATGCTCGCAGACGTATCAGTGATCGTTCCGGCCCGACGACAGTCGAGGAGGCGGACAGACTCTACGTCGAAAGAGACCGCAGCAAGTGGCTGTGGTTCCTTCCCCTGTCAGAAATCCCTGATGACGTTCTCTCTGACATAGGGAAGCACTGGAGGAGTTGGCTCGATGACCACGCCGTCGATAACATCGGACATCTTGATCGACACCGCTGCGTGTCTGTACCCGCGCTGACGACGACTGGATGGTACGACCAGCAGATCGGAGCCATTAAGCACTTCACAGGGATGCGGGAAAACGGCATGACAGAGCTGGCCCGGAGCGGACAGAGACTGATTATCGGTCCCTGGTCTCACACAATTGACTTCTCATCTAGCAGAGTAGGGGCCATAGACTTTGGCCCGGAATCCGTTAGGGACTACTTTCAGATGGCTGATGACTGGTTCCGATACTGGCTCGAAGGGGAACGCACCGGGGTCGATGAGTGGCCACCTGTCCAGATCTTCGTGATGGGCGCCAACAGCTGGCGAGGAGAAACTGAGTGGCCACTCGAAAGGACCGATTACACGGACTACTACCTGCATGCGGGCGGCCTGCTGAGTCCTCAGCCGCCATCCGACGAGGTGGGAGACTCCTACGACTATGACCCCCGAGATCCAGTGATGACGCTGTTCAGCCCGGTCTGCCAACAAGAACCTTATGACCAACGGGCGCTAGATGGCAGGCGTGACATTCTGGTCTATCAAACAGCTCCACTTGAACAGGCTGTTGAAGTTACTGGCCCTGTGGTGGCCCATTTGTGGGCTACGTCGTCTGCTAGAGATACCGACTTCGTAATCAAGCTAATGGACGTCTGGCCGGATGGCTTTGTTCAGGAACTCTGCCACGGCATTGTCCGGGCCCGGTACCGTGACTCTTTCATCAACCCCTCCCTGATTGAGCCGGGTAGGGCGTATGAATACACAATCGAGCTTCATCCTACGAGCAATCTCTTCAGGTCTGGACACAGCATCAGGGTGGACGTGTCGAGCAGCGACTTCCCCAATTTCGATCGCAACCACAATACGGGCGGAGACGACTACAAAGAGACGACCCTTGTTACCGCCAGACAGACGATACATCACGACCCAGTCAGGCCTTCCCGAGTGACGCTGCCAATCATTAGGTAGGCTCAGAAAGCAAAAGGTCCAGTTCGACTCGCAATCACCGGCCGGAGCAGCTGTCGAGGCGATCCTAATGTCATAGTTCTGGGCTACATGCACTCTAGCCACGGGGGGAGGTCCCCGGGGCGCTGAACTCCAGACAAGCTCCCCCCTTCCTTTGGCTGACAGGGGTAGGTAAACATGAACAGACAAGCATAAGTACCAACCAACAGTCCCCCTCTCCCTCAGGGA
>JAAXHZ010000100.1:0-2659 GCA_012270625.1 Dehalococcoidia bacterium
TCGAAAGCGCCAAACTGAGTCTCAGGATGAGCTTCGCTGAGCTCCGACACCGTGCGCTGCACGTTATCGATGTTTAGATCACATATCACGACCGACGCCCCGTATGCCGCCATCTTGTCCGCGATAGCGCGCCCTATCCCGCGTGCCGATCCTGTCACTATGGCTACCTTGTCATTGAGATCCATGATCGCTCCTTGCATCGTCATCTAGCCCGCTCTGGAGTGCGATTGTAGCATCGCAGGTGAGAACCCGCCCGCCCCTGTACTCCTCAGCTTCCATGCTAGAATACTCCCACCCAATTCATGCGTGAGGAGAATCAACGTGCCTGAGCTAACGGTAGAAGAGGTCCGCACACTTGCGGAGACACTGGGCCTGGAGTTGTACGAATCGCGTGCGCGCACTATAGCCTCTCGTCTTTCAGGAATAATCGAAGAGCTTGACGAGATTCCCGGCGATCTGCTCGATTCGGTCGAGCCTGCACATCGATTCGAAACCGAGCGGGAGTAAGCATATGTCCGACCAGGAACTGCACTTGATGACCATCGCTGAACTGGGTCGGCTGATCCAGGCGCGACAGCTATCCCCCGTCGAGTTGACACGCCTCTACCTGGAACGCATACAGCAGCTGAATCCCACGCTTGGCGCGTACATTACGGTTATGTCCGAGACCGCTGCTGAAGAAGCGGCGACCGCAGCGGACGAGATAGCGAGAGACGCTTACCGAGGTCCCCTGCACGGGATTCCCGTAGCCGTCAAGGACATCATCTACACCAGGGGAGTTCTGACCAGCGCCGGATCGCGAGTGCTGGCCGATCACTTCCCCAGCTACGACTCCACAATCGTCGAGCGTCTGCGCGCCGCTGGAGCCGTGCTGCTCGGCAAGCTGAACCTGAGCGAGTTTGCCGTCGGCGGCACCATTGACCACCCATTCGGAACTCCCAGGAACCCGTGGGATCTGGAGCGCTCGGCCGGAGGCTCGAGCAGCGGCTCCGCTGTCGCCGTCGCGGGCGGTCTCTGCGCGGGATCTCTGGGATCGGACACTGGCGGCTCGATTCGTGGACCCAGCGCGTTCTGTGGCACAGTTGGCCTGCGCCCAACCTACGGCAGGGTCACTCGACATGGCGTCGTACCCATGAGCTGGAGCCTCGACACTGTCGGCCCCATGACACGAACGGTCGAGGACTGCGCCATCATGCTCCAGGCCATCGCTGGACACGATGAGCGCGACTCGTCATCCAGCTCAGAGCCTGTACCTGAATACACCGCCTCACTTGGCGACCGATCAGACCCGATAAGAGTTGCTCTGCCACGAGCAGCCTTCGAGTACGAAGGGCTCGATTCCGACGTGCGTACCAGCGTGACAGCCGCCGTCGACAGCCTCGCGGAGCTCGGCGCGGACATCGATGAAATCAGCCTGCCGGTATCGGCGCACAGCGGCGCGGTCTTTCTCGCAACCGCCGACGTGGACGCGGCAGACTTCCACATGGAGTGGCTCAAGACCAGAGGGGACCTGTACGACTGGAGCACCAGAACTCGGCTCGAATCGGCAGCCTTGACCCCGGCTGCCACCTACATCAGGGCACAGAGAGCCAGGACACTCATAAGAGACGAGCTGATGTCCGCTCTCGAAGAACACGACGTGATCGTACTGCCCGCAAGCCCGACCTTGGCTCCGCCGATCTCCCAGTCAACCGGATCGCCCGGCGGCTACTACCAGGGCCGGCTCGATCTCGGCAGACGACAGTACACCAGCCCAGCCGCGCTCGCGGGTCTGCCTGCAATATCCGTTCCCTGTGGCTTCTCGGACTCCGGCCTCCCTATCGGCGTTCAGATTATCGGACGTCCATTCGCTGAGGCCGGTCTCTTCAGGATTGCCCACAGATACGAACAGGCTGCCGGATTGAGTGAGCTCCGCGCACCTGATCCGGCGTGAACTTTACCCAGTAAACGCAAAAGCGGTAGTCTTAATGGACGGGGTGTGGCGCAGCGGTAGCGCGCCTGTTTTGGGAACAGGAGGTCGGCGGTTCGATCCCGCCCACCCCGACCACCCGATACGCCATGTCCATGCAGGGCCGTCCAGAGCTCACCTATACACCCTGTTCGCAGAGTGACAGAGGTAGGTAAACATTCGCAGCCCCTGAATACCAACCAACAGGCCCCCTCTCCATCAGGGAGAGGGCTGGGGTGAGGGTGAAAAGTACATTTGCCTACCCCTGCCAGCTATCTGAAATCTTCCCGCAATTGGCACGGAGCGCTCGAAGGTGCCCGACATTATGGCCAACGACTGGTGGAAACGCCCGTTCGACCTCCTGGTCCTGACCGCCGTCCACGTCGCGCTCGCTCCACTCTGGGCCATCCTCTGGACATCCATTCCCCTCGCGATATGGCTGTACGACCGAGGGCCAGTGTTCTACACTCAGCGCCGCCTCGGCAAGAACGGACGCACCTTCAAAGTGTACAAGTTCAGGTCGATGATTCCCGACGCTGAACTGCACACGGGCGCCGTATGGGCCGAGGACAATGACCCCAGGATTACACCGATTGGCGCGTTCCTCCGCAGCCGCGCGCTCGACGAGCTGCCCCAGGTCATCAACATGTGGAAGGGCGACATAAGCCTGGTGGGGCCGAGAGCCGAGCGACCCGAGCTGTCCAAGGAGTT
>JAAXHZ010000100.1:2702-5470 GCA_012270625.1 Dehalococcoidia bacterium
GGCCTCGCGCAGATCTACGGTCGGTACTCGACACATCCCAGAAACAAGCTGCGCTACGACATGATCTACATAAGGCGGATGTCACCCTGGCTGGACGTGCGCCTGCTGGTATCCTCGGTTGTCCTGACACTGCGCGCCCGCTGGCAGAGCGACGAGCGATAGCCGAGTAGCTAACGACTTTCGAGCCACTCCTGCTGTTTGGTAACTCCGACACTCTCGCGCGTCTTTGGAGCAAGCCTGGCTGCCTCCTCAACGTGCTCCCTGGCGACGGTTAGCTGAGCGGGGTCACGCAATGAGGCTGCCTGGTAGAACCGTGCCAGCAATGCTCTGAGCCTCCAATTCTCAGGCTCGACTTCCAGACCCGCCTGCCCTTCTGTCCGGACTACTTCCACGACCCCGGAGAACTCTTCAGACGACAGATCCCCAACCCTCTCCGTCGCCTGGGAGATCAGGATGATCCTCGGATAGTTCGCAAGTCCCGAAAACTCGGAGATCGCCCTGGTCAAGATCTCCTCTTTCTGCGTCCAGGGCCCTTCGTATGCCGCTCCCTGTACTACGCTGGTCGCTGCCGTGAAGGGTTGGAACGTGTACATCAGCAGAACACCCGCCAGCGCCGAGACGACAACGATCGCCACGGCAACCCCGGCAGAGCTGCGCACAGCTCTCGCGACGTATGCTAGACTGATCCGCTGTCCAAAGCCATCCGGGATCAGCTTCAGCCTTCGCGTTGCAGAGTTCTCAGAAGAATCCCTGACTCCCAGCCAGCGCTCCTCTGAGATCAGAAACGCGACCAGGAGCGCAAACAGCATCGTCGTCGTCGTCGTGTCGAACAGAAACAGGTTCTGGACGAAGTACGCCACTGCGGTCGCTCCCACTACGGCGATGAACACCTGGTAGAGTCCGGTGCGACGTCTGAAGGAAGCCAACAGCACCCCTGCCATCGCAAGCCAGATCAATAAGTACGAAGTCAGGCCAATCACGCCCTTGGTGGTGAGCTCTTCGAACACCTTGCTGTGCGCCTGGTCGAACCGCTCGAGGATTCCGGATTCGACGTCGAAGTATCTTCCCCACGCCATTAAGAAGTTCTCTGGCCCCCACCCCAGTATTGGCCGGTCTTGGAACGCCCGGACCCCGGCTTGGACCGCAACCAGTCGCCCCTTCGCGCTGCTGTCATCCAGACCTATCGACGCCAGACGCCTGAGAGTTGTGCTCGACTCTGTGATAGGTTCGAGCGCCGAAGTGGTCCTCATCAGGAGCACGAGGACAACGGCCAGCGCAGCGACAGCGAGAAGCGCCAGCGCTGCCCATCTGACAGCCCTAATACTTCCCCAGACGAGATAGACGACCCCAAAGACAACGGCTCCGGCGCCCATTCCGACAATGGCTCCCCTTGTGCCTGTCAGCCACAGCGCCCACAGGTTAATTGCGACAGCCACTATCCAGAGGATCCGAAGCCACATCATGCCATCGAACGACGAACCTCCTCGCTCAGCCACTCTGCGCCGTCGCCGCGTCGCCGCGCGCCTCCTCACTTCGGCGCCTGGCTCTACGTCAGGCTTGGCAAACGAATGGAGAATTAGACCCAAGCCGATTATCGAGTTGACCATCGTGTAGGCGCCTACATACGTCGCGTTGCCCAGAGTGGACTCGATTCTCTGAGAAGAACCGAGGATATCTACGCTGAACACGTCGAAGTGGTGACCCACACCTAGCGCAGATACGACCGCGCCTATAGCCAGATTGAATGTGAACGGCGCCTGCCAGTCTCGCAGTGATCGAAAGACCGAACTTGCGATAAGCACGAACACGAACCAGTGCGCAAGATCGAATATGCCCTGCATCCGCTCATACGTTGACCAGAAGCTCCTCGTGAAGCTGACTCCGGTAAATCCAGCGATGAGTGTGACCAGCAGCCACGCTCCAAACGCGATCAGAATCCACGATCGCGAGGGACGATAATCGGAAAAGTAAAGAACCAGGATCACCCACAGAGCGAACGTAATCTCAATGACAACACGCGCGTATATCGCCTTTCCCACGACATAGGGGAAGTACGTTGACGACGTGACCACCAGCGGCACGACAAGTACCGCCATTACTCCAATGCGAACGGCCCACAGCAATAGCCGCTCTATGTCGGATGTGCGGATCGTATTACTCTGCTGCTGTGTCATGTAGGCCTGACCTGGAAACTGTAAGAAACTGCGGCGATTATATTGACGCCACGCTTTTGGGGTCAACGAGCGGGACTGCTCCAGACTTGCAACCCGAAGGGATCATAGTCAGAATACTCAGCGCCATAGTCAGTAGCCTTGGAATAGCTGACAGGAGTAGGCAAACCTGTACAGACACGCATGAGTACCAACCAACAGCCCCCCTCTCCCTCAGGAAGAGGGCTGGAGCCTGCCCCGTACTTGATACGTGGGTGAGGGTGAAAAGTACGAATCCCGCCCCTGTCAGCCTCGGAATGGAGAAGATATGAACTACGACACGATAATCGTAGGAGCCGGCTCCGCGGGGTGCGTCCTCGCATCTCGCCTTAGCGAGGATCGGGATAGGTCTGTCCTGCTCTTGGAAGCTGGACCGGACTATCCGGATTTCGACAATCTGCCGGATCACATAAAGTACGGCGTTCATCCCTGGTACGAGTCACTGGACCCCCTTGCCTACACTTGGGGCTACGAGGCCAGCGCCGTCCCAGGACGAGAGCCTTTCAGGCTTCCCAGGGGTAAGGTCACTGGCGGCTCCAGCGCGATCAACGGCCAGGT
>JAAXHZ010000101.1 GCA_012270625.1 Dehalococcoidia bacterium
GGGCTGGGGTGAGGGTGAAAAGTACGGATGCCTACCCCTCTCAGCAGGGAGAGGGCTAGGGTGAGGGTGAAACCCCGCCACCAACTGACACAGGCTCAAGTTCGCTTGGTCATGTGAAGTCCGGCCCTGAACGACATCTGCGCGAATGATAGAATCCGTGACGAGCCTCTAGTCATGCCCTTAGAAGCCATACTGCCATTAAGCGTGTTCGGAAGCCTGTTGATTCTGTGGATCGTGCTGCCCGGCCGCGTCGGAGAAGATGACTTGGGAGCCAGGATCAGAAATCTCCTGGTTGGCAGGAGACGCGATCGATGATCGGATTCTTGCCGCCATCGAACATCAGCTCGACCGGCCCGGAAATACGCGGTCATGTTTAGCGGTCCAGTCAGGAAGAAGCGCATTGTCGGCCTGATACTGCTGGCAGTCATCTTGACGCTCTTCTTCACCTTCAACCGCTTTCCGAAGTTGGATGTAGTGGGCGAGGATCTGGACGCTGTCACCGCTCCACAAGCACAGTGCTTCCAGGGATTCTGCATCGAGCGCGACCCCGGACGCTCTTTCCTGACCAGTTGGTTTACATTCTCAATCACCTACCTTCGCCTCGTCACTGTCGGGATGACGTTCGCCTTCGTCGTCGCTGGACTGGCGGAAAGTATGCTGTTCCCACCGGGTAGTGGCCCCATGTTCCCATCGGGCGGGACGTCGTTCAGACGCACTCTCAGCGGCGCTCTGACCGGTCCCGTAATGAACCTGTGTTCAGCATGTATTGTTCCTGTCTCGTCCGCCTTTCGCAGGCGCGGCGCGGGTGTGGACGGCGCAATCGCAATGATCCAGGGTTCGGCCACGATGAATATACCCGCGCTTGCCATGGTGTTCTTCGTGTTCACGCCGTTGCTGGGAGCCAGCCGACTCGTGCTGGCCGTAGTCGGAGCGTTGCTTATCGGGCCGATTGTTGTGAAGTCTGTCCGCAGTCCAATCGAAGAAGGCGAGATAGGCTTGCAGCCTGTTCTGAGCGCCGACTTGTCAGAAACCGGATCTTGGCGCGAAGTCCTGCTGGAGGGCCTTCGGGACTGGGCCAAGTACAGTTTGGGATACTTGGCGCGCTTGGGCCCGATCATGATTGTCGCCGGGTTTGCCAGCGGGCTGGCGCTCCAGTGGATTAGCCCCGACGTAGTCGCCAGATACCTGGGCAACGACATGATGGGAGTGGCCATCGCGGCAACATTCGGCGTTCTCATCAACGTCCCACTGCTATTCGAAATACCACTCGTCGCGCTGCTTCTCCTTCTCGGAATGGGCACCGCGCCCGCCGCTGCACTGCTGTTCACGGCTGCGGCCGGCGGGCCGGTTACCTTTTGGGGTCTCGCCAAGTTAATGCCTTCGCGCGCGATCGTTACCTTCGGGGCGGCGACTTGGGCGCTGGGAGCTTTGGGAGGTCTTGCGGTTCTGGTAATAGGCACTTTCATCTGGACGGCTGAGGCGTCAGACGTGCAGGCCAGATACAGCCTTCAGAGGAGCGCTTACGCCAGTCTTGTCCATACAGAGATCGATACTCTCGACACACCGGTATTCGTCGATGTCACGTCGGATGCGGGCATCGACTTCCTACACACACGACTGAGAATGGACGCCGTCGATGTAGGCGCGGGCGCAGTGGTGTTCGACTACAACTCCGACACGCTGCACGACATTTACGTCACCAGTAACAACGGGCCGAATGCCCTGTATCGCAACAATGGCGACGGGACTTTCGTCAATGTCGCCGCAGCCGCGAATGTGGCGGACGAGGGTGGTGGAACGGCCAACGGCGCGTGTGCGGCAGACTACGACAACGACGGAGACCCCGATCTGTACGTTGCCCACTTCGGTCCCAGCAGGTTCTACCGCAATAATGGCGACGGGACTTTCTCAAACGTCACCACTCGCGCTCTTGGAAGCGTCAAGAGACTTGAGCGTACCACCGGATGTGCGTGGGGAGACTACGATAACGATGGCTTCTTGGACCTTCTCGTGGTGAGTCACACTCGTCTCAGCGCAAGCGTCGATATATTCGGCGTGCCGGTCGATACTGTCCGTGATGATCCTGACTTCCTGGAGCTGCACGATCCGCTCATCCTCTATCACAACAACGGCGATGGCGCCTTTGAGGATCGCAGCGCGCTGCTCGGCGACACCGCGTCACCTACGATCTCAGGGCCGCTGGGCAGCATGTGGGGATCAGGGTTCCAGCCCGGATGGATAGACTATGACAACGATGGCGACGCCGACCTCTACGTGGTCAACGATCTGGGAGACCAGCTGCAGCCGAACGTGCTGTGGAGGAACGACGGCCCGGGTATTGACGGCGAGTGGACATTCACTGACGTCTCCAAGAGTTCAGGAGCCGGAGTCGAAATGTTCGGGATGGGTCTGGCTGTGGGAGACTACGACCTCGATGGCTTGCTTGACCTGTTTGTAACGAACATCGGACAAAACATACTTCTCAACAACAGAGGGCCTGATCTTGGGTTCGAGATTGCGTCTGTTGAGGCCAGGACTGGCGCTGCCGCGACTCCTGATGGTCAGCGCGTTGCTTGGGGCACGTTCTTCTTCGACTATGACAATGACCTCGACGAAGACCTCTATCTGGTCAGCGGATTTCTCAACGCGCAGAACATCGAAAATCCGGTCGAGCAGCCGAACGTCCTGCTCAGAAACAACGGCGACGGGACATTCACCGACATCTCCGACGGCAGCGGTACTGACGATTCTGGCGTCGGACGGGGAGGATTTTATCTGGACTACGACAACGACGGCTGCGTGGATATATTCGTCTCGAACCTGAGACAGAAAGCCAAGCTGCTAAGGAACGTCTGTGATACCGGCCATAGCTGGCTGGAGGTTGACCTAATCGGGAGGGACAGCAACCGGGATGGGATAGGCGCTCGGATAACAGCAGTAACACGTAACACAACGCAGATCAGAGAGGTGGCAGCCGGTTCCAGTCAGATCGGGCAGAACATGTTGACAGTCCACTTTGGACTCGGTCAGGCAAAGAAGATCGACTCCGTGAAAGTGCAATGGCCCAGCGGCAAGGTTCAGATGTTCGAGAATGTCGACGTTAACCAGAGAGTAACCATAACCGAGCCGGACTGAGACGAACACCGGACTTCAAGCGCGCCATCGGAAGATGAGGCCATCTCGATGTAGCCTAGAGAGCCCCGGATGCGTCATCATTAGTGTGGTCCGGGGAGGCTCTCACTCCTCGAAAATTGCATACCCTAGTCCATCCTTGACCCGCCCGTAACGTTGATCGCCTGACCCGTGATGTTCAGCGACAGATCCGACGCAAGGAACACCGCGAGGTACGCGATGTCTTCAGGCGTCTGCTCACGACCAAATGGCATCCTGGTCTGGATCGACTTGTCGAAGTGCTCCCTGGGAGTCGTGTCCGAAAGATTCTCGTCGAGATTGATGTTCCGAACGGCAATACGCTCCCACATGTCAGTCCACAGCGACCCCGGGCAGATCGCGTTCACGTTGATGTTGAACGGCGCAAGTCCCAGCGCGTAGGCTTGGGTCAGGCTGATGACACTGGCCTTGGAGGCGCTGTATGCCGGATTGCCCGGCCCACCCTGGCGTCCGGCAACCGATGCGATGTTGACGATCTTCCCGTAGTTTCG
>JAAXHZ010000102.1 GCA_012270625.1 Dehalococcoidia bacterium
AACGTGATTCCGGCCATCGTGGGCCAATTCATCGCGTTGTTCAAAGACACCAGCCTGGTGTACATCATCGGTATGCTGGACGTCGTGGAGATCAGCCGAGCGTTCATACAGGGCAACACCGAGTACCTCGCAAGCGCGAAGGAGCTGTTCATATTCCTCGCGCTGGTCTTCTGGGTGTTCACCTACGGCATGTCCTACGTGAGCAGGCGCATCGAAGGACACTTGGGCGTCGGCGAGCGGTAGTTGACAAAGTTCCCCTCTCCCTTGATGGGCTTACAGGGGTAGGTAAATATGTACAGACAACCTCTGAATACCAACCAACAGGCCCCCTCTCCCTCAGGGCTGAGAGGGGTAGGCAAACATGTACAAACAAGCAACCGACAAGTCCCCCTCTCCCTCAGGGAGAGGGTTGGGGTGAGGGTGAAAAGTACCAATACCTACCCTTGTAAGGGGAGAGGGCTGGGGTGAGGGTGACAATGGAAGAGACGACCGGACCGGAAGATATGATCATATGCCGGGACGTGCACAAGTGGTACGGCAGCTTTCACGCGCTGCGAGGGATCACGACAACGGTCAAGAGACGCGAGGTCGTCGTCGCCTTCGGCCCATCAGGTTCGGGCAAGTCCACGTTCATCAGGACCATCAACCGTCTTGAGGAACACCAGCGTGGCGACATCATAGTCGATGGCATAGAGCTGACCGACGACGTCCGCAACATCGACGCGATACGTCGCGACGTAGGCATGGTGTTTCAGTCGTTCAACCTCTTTCCCCATCTCTCCGTGATGGGCAACATCACACTCGCCCCCATAAAAGTCCGCCATATGCCCTCTGACGAGGCTGAGAGCGCCGCTATGAGTCTCCTGGAGCGTGTAGGCATACCCGAGCAGGCGGACAAGTACCCCGCCGAGCTCTCAGGAGGCCAGCAGCAGAGGGTAGCGATAGCCCGCGCACTCGCCATGCAGCCGAATATCATGCTGTTCGACGAGCCGACGTCCGCGCTGGACCCCGAGATGATCAAGGAAGTGCTGGATGTGATGCAGGAGCTCGCCGAGTCCGGCATGACGATGATCGTAGTGACGCACGAGATGGGCTTCGCCCGCGAGGTAGCTGACCGGCTAATGATGTTCGACGAAGGCATAATCGTCGAGGAGGGCCCGCCGGACCAGATATTCGAGGACCCGCAGAGCGACCGGACCAAGCTGTTCCTGTCGCAGATTCTGTAAGAGTCACCACTCGTCAGTGGAAACGCATCCACACCCACCTGGCAGCCAGCGCGATCCCGCCCAGCAGGCCGAGCGCGAGACACATGGCATACACCTCCAGTGTGGACAGCGCGTTCAGCGCGGCGTTGCTGTCGGACAGAGGCGCGATCGGCCGCATGTCCATGTAGAGAAAGCTGTCCAGCAGGACGTGGCTGTATCCGCCGATAAGCGCCCCTGATATTGCGGCAACAAGCGGGACTCGCGGCTCCACCCAGAGAAGACTTCCCCTGTCGGAGACGATCAGTCGGTTCCACACTCTGAACGCGCGCTCCAGCAGCGGTCGGCCAATGACGACCGCGAGCAGGGCAGCCAGTGTCGCTCCCAAGTACGTGTGCAGGAAGCGGTGGTACGGCCAGTCATCTCTGATCACGTAGAAAGCCGCCTCGCTGTCGATGACGACCTGCGTGACGCCAAAGATCAGGAAGCTGAAATACTTGGGGGCGACGGCCTTCGCAGCTAGCGCAGCCCCCATATGTACCGGAGTGATAGGCACTGCAATCTACGAGAAGATGTCAGCCACTGGCATATTCCACCCCGCCACCACATCGCCCCCGTCCAGCGTATCCGATTCGGTCAGTGTTATGGCGCCCGAGGACGAATGAACCCTAACTGTGCGATTGCGTGGGTTCACCACAATGACCATGACTGCGCCCGCCTCGAGCCATTCCCCTACCTTGTCATCAACGTCGGTGTAGCGGTCATTGGGTGAGATTACTTCAACCACTAGGTCGGGCGCACCGGAGAAGAACACGAACGGGCGCTCGGCCGCATCTATTCGCTCCTGTCGAACAAAACAGACATCTGGGATACGCACATGGTCCGGGTTTGTTCCTAGTAAAAATCCCGGCTCTGTAAGAGGCACCTCGCCAAGTCGGTTGCCCCTGACAAATGGGAGCAGCGTTTCTACTATGCGGCTTGCATACACTCCGTGGTCAAAGCTCGCGGCCGCCATCTTTCTCAACTCTCCCCTGATCAGTTCATACCGATAGCCGTCATCGGGAATCTTCATGAACTGTTCAGCCGTCATCAGCTTCGCAGTCGTCCCCATCTCACACCTCTACCAATTTTCGGTATCCTTATACCAATTTATAGCGATGCCGCCATATTTTCCACTGACTGATCTCGCGGGAGAGTATTAGCAAATGAAGCTCCTAAGTCTCACTGTGAAGAACTACCGGAGTCTTCGAGATGCGAGTATCGAACTGGGTGACCTCACTATGTTCATTGGAGCCAACGCATCTGGAAAGAGTGCCATACTCGACGCGCTTCGATTCTTGAGTGAGGCCGTTCAGGCTCGCGACTTCCGCGCACCCGTCTATTCCCGTGGCGGGATTCTCAATTTGGCATGGAAGGGACAGGAGGCGGACCAGATAGAGTTGACGATAGTTCTGGAAAACGCAAGCAGGCATATTGAGTGGTCAGTACTGCTGATCAGACAGTCGTATGAGTTCCATGTCGAGGAGCAAGTCAGGGACATTACACTTGGGGCGCCTCCGACTCAGTTGCTCAGGGCTGAGCGTGGCGAGGGCTGGTGGTGGTCTGGTGAGAAGAGGGAACCGGTGACGCTGAAGCAGCCTCCGTCCACCTGTGCACTTGCAGCCGCATCCGCGGACGCATCGTTCCCCGCTCGAGAAGTCTCAGAGTTCGTTGGACGGTGGGGGTTCTTCGACCCGAGTCCTTTCTTGCTCCGGCGAGACCGGAGCCTCTCGGACTCCGGCCGGTTCGATCCGTATGGTCGAAACCTCGGTGAGACGCTGTATGCTCTCTCACAATCCTCGCCGGACGTGCTGAATAAGATCGTCTCGGCGACCCGATCAATCGTGGGCCTTCCATCGGAAATCGAACCCAGGGAGTCTGAGGACCGATTCTACTTCGTGCAGTATGAACCCGGACTCAAATACCCAGTGAACCAGATGGGCGTATCCAGTGGAACGTTGCGTATGCTCGCGCTAATGACCGCGCTTCATGGACAACCCGAGACAACGCTGATCGGAATCGAGGAGCCTGAGAACTACGTCCATCCGTCCGCTCTTTCTTCATTTGTGGAGCACATGGTCGGCGCGCGGGACCGCGTCCAGTTCATGGTGACCACGCACTCACCTCTGTTGCTGGACTGTCTGAATGATCCCGCAGCGGTGAGTATAGTAAGCCGAGACAACTACGGCGGGACAGTAATCGTGAAAGAGAAGAACCCCAAAGGCATTAGAAAGGCGCTAGACGCTTCAGGCTTCGGTCTTGGCGAGTATTATGAGACCAGGGGATTCGGAGGCTGACCGAAATGTCCAAACAGGTGGTCGTGATAGCATCTGGCGAAACTGAGCGACGCGCGTTGCCTCACTTGGTGGCTCATCTGAACGAGCAAGAGATCATATTGCGATCGGTGATCACTCCGCCCAGACATCGGGATCTAAAACCTCATGTCGCCATTCAGCTTATTCGGTCCGAGTTCTACGGCCCAGATGGGCCGCCAGAAAAGTTCGTCATCCTCGTTGATGTCGATGGCAAGGACCCGTCTCAAGTGTTAACTCTATTCGAGGAAGAGCTTCCAAAGCGTTTGAGTAAAGATATCCTGTCGAGAGTTCAGTATGCATATGCACAGTGGCATCTGGAAGCCTGGTACTTTGCCGACGCAGGAAATCTGAGAGGTTACTTCGATGGACGTGCATTAGGAAATGTCGATACTTCACAACCTGACCAGATTCAGAATCCTAAGCTACACCTAAAGAACTTGCTTGGCAGTGATCTAACCTACACCTCAAGGATTTCAGAAGAGATCGCGTCGATACTGGACGCTCACACAATCGCGCAGCGTAGCCCGAGCTTCAACGGCTTTGTAGAGGCCGTCAAGAACGGTGTAACGTGACGGACGCTCAAGCAGTGAACTCTGAGCTACGCCACGGCCCCTTCGGCGCGCAGCTTCTCGATCTCGTCGTCTGAGCATCCAAGATCGCGCAGCACCTCATCGGTGTGCTGACCGAGAGTCGGCGCCGGACGCCGGAATCGTCCCGGCGTCTCGGACAGCTTGATAGGTATGCCGATGTTCTTGACTCGCCCCGCTGCCGGATGGTCCATCTCGACCATCATCTCTCTCGCCCGTACCTGCGGATCGTCGTACACCTGGGCAAAGTCGTTGATCGGGCCTGCGGGCACGTTGGCGGCTTCAAGCATCTCCAGCCAGTAACCAGAGGTCCGCTTGGCGAAAGTGGCTTCGAGGGTGGCTACCAGCTCCTCCAAGTTGTTCATGCGATCTCTCGGTTCTACGAACCTGGGATCGGTCATCAGGTTATCGCGACCGATCGCGGCGCAGAGTCTCTCCCAGTTGGCCTGGTTAGCCGCGCCAATGTTGATGTATCCGTCCGACGTCTCGAACGCCTGGTACGGAGCCGTGAGCCTGTGGGCGCTGCCCTTGGGTTCAGGTATATCGCCGGTGGCGAAGAACATCGC
>JAAXHZ010000103.1 GCA_012270625.1 Dehalococcoidia bacterium
TATTGTAGCTAGGCGGTGGATCTGGGCGAAACCCGAACCTGTATCAGTTTAGTCGGAGCCACCAGTCTTAGACTTATCCTAGAAGGAGTATAAAACTTCAGGAGTGTCCAGACTGATGGCAGAACAAAGCGTATCGCAGTGGAACAATGAAGACCAGACCACCGAAGGACTCGACTGGGAAGAGCAGAGCTATAGGGAAGGATGCGCCTATGCACGTGATCAGGCAAAGCGTAGTCTCCAGACCCTGGACGATGAGTTGCTGGACTGCAAGCCCTTGGGCTTTAAGGTCGAGGGGTTTCGTAATCGTACTGTCGTGACTCGATTTGGGGAAGTTGTGGTCAGACGCAGGATGTACAGCGATGGGGAGGGAAAGACCATCTTCGCACTCGACGATTACCTGGGCTGGAAGCCTCGTCAGCAGGCAAGTCCGTCGCTGACAGAGAGCGTCGTGTCTATGGCCAGTGCGGTGCCCTTTCGGATGGCAGACAAGATGGTGAGCGATCTGACGGCTGGGGTATTGTCGACTATGACTGTGCATCGGTTGCTCTCCGGTGTCGGGCAGAGTGCTATGGATGAAGAGTATGATCGGTGGGAGGCGTGCTTCGAGCGTGGTGAGGATGTGTGTGACGGACAGCAGAAGGTGGATGTTCTCTACACTGAAGCGGATGGGGTGTGGGTCCACCTGCAACGTGAAGACCGAAAGCATTACGAGGTCAAGAGCGGCATAGTGTATCGGGGTTGGAGGAGTGTGGGAGATGAGCGGTACGAACTCGTGGACAAGCGCGTGTATGTACATGCCTCAGAGAAGATACCGTTCTGGGAGGGTGCTGGTATCGAGTGGGGCAGGCAGTACGCTCTGGATGGGGTGAAGCTGTTCGTGGTGGGTGGCGACGGAGCCAACTGGATACGCAGTGGCACAGCGGAGTTCGGCAACGCTGTCTTCCAGTTGGACGGCTTCCATCTGTCACGCGCGTGTGGCCGAGGTTATGGCGGAGAGATCGGCCCTGCCATCTACGATGCGATACGCTCAGGAGCCCAGGACTGTGGGCGCCTGCTGATGTCAGCGGCACCACCCGCCGAGACCACAACGGCCATCAGGGACAGGGAGTATGTCGAATCCAACCTGCGGGTCGGAGTGGACTGGCGCAACCGAGTACCTGATGCTCCATCGGACGCGCGCAGCCTGGGAGCCATGGAATCGAACGGAGACAAGCTCACTGCGAACCGATTGAAGAAGCGGGGCATGAGTTGGACAATACGAGGAGTGCATCGTATGTCCAAAGTGATCCAGTTGAATCGGAACGGTGAGTTGTCAGAGTTCTGTGGCAGTCGGCGACGTTCTGACCGACGTGAAACCCACCTGCCCCCACACAGGGACCGTAAGGTCGTGTCCAAGATATGGGCGAGCAACTGGGCTGAAGTGTCTGTGCCCGCACTGAACGGCCCACACAACTCTCGACCATGGGCACAATCGCTCCGAAACCTTCTCCAGCCTCCACACCGACTAAACTGATACAGGCTCTTCTGCGGTAAACCGCTGGAACAACACCGCTTATACTGGTAAGCTGAGAGACGCCGCAACCGCGTGAGCTTGAGAGGATTGGAGCAAAACATAGACCTCGATCTGGAAGTTCTCATAGACAAACTTCCGCCTCATATTCAGCGTCCGCTGAGAGACAGGGAAGACCTCGACCAGCTTCTGGAAGTCGTGCTCGACTTCGGGCGCGAACCCGAGGCGCGGTTCAGAGACGCGAGCGTCCTGCTCGATTCGTCAGAGGTCTCTGAGGACGATATTCAGTACACAATAGACCGCATCGGCAGCTTTGGCGAAGATAACCGCGCCGGCATCGAGCGGACGCTCCACCGTGTCTCTGCCATCCGAAATCGGGCCGGAAAGATCATCGGCCTTACCCTGAGGGTGGGACGCGCCGTATATGGTACCATACGCGTGATCGAGGACCTGATCGTCACCGGAAAGAGCGTCCTTCTTCTTGGAAAGCCAGGCGTGGGCAAAACGACCATGCTCCGCGAAGTCGCGCGAGTCCTCGCCGACGACGCCAACAGGCGCGTCATCGTCGTCGACACCTCCAATGAGATTGCCGGCGACGGCGA
>JAAXHZ010000104.1 GCA_012270625.1 Dehalococcoidia bacterium
GGGAACGCCTCGCGTATCATCTGCGTGTCTATCGGGCCGGGGTGGACCGAGTTGCAGCGTATGCCTTCGGCAGCGTACTGGATCGCGGTGGACTTGGTGAGCAGCCTCACGGCTCCCTTCGATGCGTTGTACGCCGTCGAGCCGGCGCTTCCATTGATGCCGGCAGTGGACGAGATGTTGACAATCGAGCCGCTCCCGGACTCTCGCATAGCCGGAATCGCGGCCTTCGTGCCCAGGAACACCCCCTTGGCGTTGATGTCCATTGTGCGGTCCCAGCCCTCGACTGTCTGGGTCTCGACGCTGCCGCCATCCCAGACGCCGGCGTTGTTGACGAGGATGTGCAGTCCCCCAAATCGCTCGACCGCTGTATCGACGGCGCGCTGCCAGTCGGCTTCGCTGGTCACGTCGAGATGGACGAACACCGCCTCTCCGCCCGACTCGGCGATCTCTGCCTCCACCTGATGGCCCTCGGCCTCCAGAACGTCCCCAAGAACTACTTTAGCGCCCTCCGATGCGAACAGGCGCGCTTCGGCCGCTCCCATACCCCTGGCTCCACCGCTTATGAGCGCTACTTTACCTTCGAGTCGCATGAATTACCTCCCTGTCTGGTACAGGTTGAGATTATACGACGCCATGGCCGATCTAGGCGACGCCTGCCTCCTTCGATCGAACGGAGTGAGACGCAGGAGAGGACCATGCAGTGGTGTCCCTTATCTCAAGAACCGCCTGTTTGCCTAGTATTCGCAGCGCGTCATTGATGCGGTTGACTGAAGTTCCATGACCCGGATCGAGCATCCGACGCACAACCCTGTCATGCACGCCAAGCCGTTTGGCCAACTCGACGCGAGTGAGACCGCTCGCGCGAAAGGCTAACGTCAGAGCAGCTTTCGCTGCCGTGTCAACGGGCAGGGGAACGAGGTGTTCGCCGGGCAGTGGAGGGCTGGGAGTGGGAATCAGGTCTCCCCTGTTAATGTGTCCGGCGATTGCCTCTTCGAGAGCGTCCTCGGCTTCGGATAGCGCCTCAGCGATGTCTTCTCCGGACGTGTGACAGTTAGGTACGTCGCGGAACGATACGACAATCTCGTCTTCGGCGTACCGGCAAAGCTGCGCTGGATAGATGAACCTCATACTCTGACCCCCAGTCCGCGCTTTTATCGAAAGTCCTGCCGCTCTAGTCCCAAATCACGAATCATCCGGGAAAGTAGGCCAGCCCCGATCTCCTTTTGGCGATCCTTGACCACTGTGTGACTCAGTCCGTAGTACAGGGTTATATGGCTACCTTTACCGCGCTCAGTGTTGATGCTGACTGATACTCCGCGCTGGCGACCTATCCTGGTTACTCTGCGTATGAACTCTCTGCCTGTCACACGCCAATGATAGGACATATGTGTCCGGCCTGACAATTGACTGTCGGTTGCGCTGTCCTCGGCTTGGACAGTACGATAACTACCGAATCGGACTCTACACGCAACTGCGGCCTCAGTAGCTTTTGTCCACCGACGGAGATTTCCATACATGCTCGATTTCAAACAGTTCGAGTGGCTTAGCTTCGACTGCTACGGTACGCTGATCG
>JAAXHZ010000105.1 GCA_012270625.1 Dehalococcoidia bacterium
GAGGTATGCCTCCGTTGCCTCGACGGACGAGACCTCTCGCGACTCGATTCGCCGTCCCAGCTCCGTCGCGGACATGTAGATGATGTCTCTCTTGTCCATCTTTTTGCTCCTAGTCTGACTGCTCCTGTGGCGGAATAATGGGCAGAGGCTCTTGCGCGTTCAAGCCGGGAATATCGACCTGGTCCATCGCCTCCAGGATAGCGTTCAGGCTGTAGCGCACCTGCGTCAGATCCGGCTCGTGTATCTCGAGATCTACCGCCCTCGCGATTGCCAGCACCTCTTCGTTTGTCAGGCTGCTCACTCGTATCCTCCTTTCGATGGAGTCCAACTGTTCGTCACAAGCATACAGCACGCCGCCCTATCCTGACTCGACCCATCTGTCGTACATGTCGCTCAGCTCGGCAGTGAGACGTTCGAGCTGACGCTGGGCGCGGCGTCCCTGTCTCATCTGACGATTGGAGAACGCCTGGGTCATCTCACTCTCAAGGTCGAGTTTCCTGGACTCAGCCTCCTGGATGCGTCGCTCCAGGTCTGCCCTCTGCTGGCGGTCACGCGCGCGCTGCACTCTTCCCCGTTCGGACGTCTGCCGGCGCCTGGATACGCGGCCGACGACTCCGGCGTCTGTCGGCCTCCTGGCGCGCCAGAACTCGCTGAAGCCGCCCGGATGGGAGACCAGCTTGCGGTCTCTGATCTCCACCACACGCTCAGCCAGCTTGTCCAGGAAGTACCTATCGTGTGAGACGATCAGCAGTGTTCCCTGGAATTCCTCCAGCGCCTCTTCGACGGCCTCCTGGGACGGAATGTCCATGTGGTTGGTCGGCTCGTCCAGGATAAGCAGGTTGGGTTTCGCTGCCATCAGGCGAGCGATCTGAAGACGGTTCCGCTCGCCGCCTGACAGGTCACCGACCATCTTGTCCATATCTTCATGATCGAAGAGCAGCGCGCTCAACAGCCCGAACGCGGTCTGGTTAGTCATGGGCGCTGCCTCAAGCGCCTGCTGAACCACTGTCTGGTCGTCGTTCAGGGTCTCCTGCTGCTGTGCTGAGTACCCGATCTTCATGCTGGGGCCGACGCGAATGTGCTCGGAGTCCCATTCCCCGCGCTCGACGATGTCCCGCAGCAGCGTGCTCTTGCCGCTGCCGTTGGCCCCCATCAGCGCGACCGTCTCGCCGCCGTTCACCTCCATCTCCGCATCGTCGAACAGAAGCTCGCTGCCGTATCCCCTTGTGTAGCCTCTCACGTGGATCGCGATTTTGGCTCGTGTGGGCGCAGAGTCGAAGTGTGTGCGGATGGCGGAGGTGTCCATCTCCGGCTTCTCCACCGCCTGTCGTCTCTCCCGTTCGAGCTGCGAGCGTCGCGCCCTCAGTCGTCTGCCCCAGGCGGGGTCGGCGTTTGCCCTCGCGATCTGCTCGAAGCGCTGAACGAGCGCCTCCAGACGCGCCAGCCGCTTCTGGTTGGCGACGTAGTCCGATTGCTGGGAAAGAAGGCTTCTGAGGCGCTGCGCGCGATAGGCCGAGTAGTTTCCTTCGTACCGGGTTACGCGCCCATGTTCCAGCTCCAGGATGCCGCTCGCCACCCGGTCCAGCAGGTATCGGTTGTGAGACACGACCAGCACAGCCCCCCTGAACCTGAGCAGGAAGTCTTCGAGCCACGCCATCCCGTGAAAATCCAGGTGGTTGCCGGGCTCGTCGAGCAGCAGCAGATCAGGCTTGGACAGCAGGGCACGGGTCAGAGAAAGTACGTTCTGCTCGCCGCCTGACAGGGAGCCTACTCGCTGCTCCTCCTTGCCTCCGAGTCCCATGCTCGCCAGCATTGACGAGGCCTCGTCCACGAAACGCTCGCCGTCCATCCGATCGTAAGCGTCACGGGCTTTCTGGTAGGCGTCGAGGGCGCGCTCCGTGTTAGCATGGGATGCCAACTCTAAACCACGCTCGGCGCGACGCAGGTCGTCCGATACACGGTAGAACTCTTCCAGCAGGAATTCCCGTACCGAGGCGTTCTCATCAGCGTCTATGTACTGAGGTACGTAGCCGACCGTCGTGGATTGCGGCACGACCACGGAGCCGGACGTGGGCTCTTCGCCGCCTGTCAGAATCTTGAGCAGAGTGGTCTTGCCCGATCCGTTTCTGCCGATCAGCCCCAGCTTGTCGGACTCGTCGATCTGGAATGAGACACCTTCGAGCACGATCTGAGCGCCGTAGTGGGCGGATACATTATAAAATCTTGCAACCAACATGAAGTGCGTTCTCCAACGGGTAGGGAGCAGCTCCGCGCAACGCGACCGTGTAACGGTGAGGATGCTGGAAGAAAGCCCAGGAGACAGCGCGGAGCGGGACCGTAGATCGGGGACGTCAGACTCACGGCGAGGGAGCCTGAAAGTTATATCTACGTACTCATGTCATGGAGTTGCGGGCGAATGGCGTTCAGAGTGTGGTGGCTAAAACCCTGTCCCAGATCCGGCCCTGGAATCCAGATACTTCTGCCAGGCATCGGCGACGGACTGTTCTTGGTCTTCGAGCTGCAGATCGTCCTCTTCCACTTCAAGATCCGGGATCACGGTCTCGATGAACGGATCCCCACCTACGTCTCGAAGGTACTGTAGGAACCGCAACGCCGTGGATAGCTCCTCCTCCGGCAGTTCCTCGACGAGTTCGTGTAGGGAGTTCTTGATGACCATTGCCCGTCCCATCCTGGACTGATGAATTAGCGCCCACCACAATATTGTATCACCGATGATAATACTCAGTTATCAGTTTTTGGGCCAATGGTCAAGAGTGTCGCGCCCCGAGGAAGCTGTATCAGATTAAGTCGGCGGCCCAACCGGTAGGGGCGTCCCTTGTGGGCGCCCTGAGCATGATGACCAACA
>JAAXHZ010000106.1 GCA_012270625.1 Dehalococcoidia bacterium
GGTGCAATGATCGCGACCCGGTCGCCTTTGCCGATCCCCGCGTCGAGCAGAGCGTGGGCTTGTTGGTTGACGCGCGCGTTGAACTCGGACCAGGTGAAGCGCAGGTCACCGTCGACGACGGCCTCGGAGGGTCCGTAGAGCTTCGAAGCGCGACGCAGAAAATCATTGACCAGCAGCGGAACTTCCATCGTCATCTCCATTTCGCCGGCTCGCTTGACGCCATTATCGCACCGAGTGCTCGCACCTCGTATTGCGATAAGATCGCAAATGTGTTCTAGGGGAGGTCGGTATGGAGATCGTGATCGGGCTACTGATCGGGTTGGCTGTGGGCGGTGTAGTCGCGTGGATCGTGCACCGTCAGGCGTCGGCGTTGCGCTCGGAGACGTCGGGGCTGCGCGGAAGTCTAGAGTCGGCACAAGGCTCGCTGGAGGAGCTGCGGGTCGTTCAGAGCTCGACAGAAGCACAACTCACAGAACGATCCAGACAACTGGAATCCACAGAAGCCGAGCTAAAGGAAGAGCGCCAGAGGAGCAGCGATCTTAGAGACGACTTGGGCAAGGCACGCGAGGGGCTCGCGCGAGTGGACCAACTCTCACAACAGCAGGAAGAATCCTTCGAGGCCATTGCCATCAGGGTGACGCGGGCTTCTAACGAGCAATTTCAAAAGCAATCAGATGAGGCCTTCAAACGTCAACGGGAACTCGCCGAGCAGGAGTTGAAACAGCAAGTCGAACCAGTCGGCAAGGGTCTTGAGGAACTCCGCAAGCAAATTGCGGACCTCGAAAAGCAGCGCGTAGGAGCATATGAGGGCGTCAGCGAACTAATCAAAGTCACGCAGCAACAGGTCGGTCAGCTCAGCTCAGAGACGGGCGACTTGCGTGAGATCCTCCGCTCGTCGCGCCACCGAGCCCTCTGGGCGGAACGCGCACTGGAGAACATTCTTGAACTGGCTGGCATGCGTCGCGGCAAGGACTTCGCTACTCAGGTATCCGGCGAGCGGGGCAGTGGCATCGCCGATTTCGTAGTTCGGATGCCCGGAGCTGGTCGGATCATCATTGACTCCAAGGCGACATTCGACGAATACCGACAGGCTCTGGAGGCCACAACGGAAGCGGAACAACGAGCGCTATTGACCTCGCACGCGGAGACACTGATGGCGACTGCGCGAGAGTTGAGTCAACGTGAGTATCCCGTTCAGTACGACGGGGCTATGGATTGGGTCGTGATGTGGATTCCGACTGACAGCATCCTCGAAGGCGCTACGCGAGTCATGCCAGATTTGATTGAAGAAGCGTTCACCAAGTACCGCGTGCTGCTGGCCACGCCGGTCACAGTGATTGCCCTGCTCACAGGGGTGGCTGCGGCGCTACGCCACGAAGAGCAAACGGAGCTGTTACACAAGAATGCGCTCAAGATTCAGGAAGTCGGCACTCTGTTGTACGCCGGCGCTCGCAACCACGCTTCCGCGTATCGGAGGCTTGGAAAGCAGCTGAATCGAGTCTTCGATTCCTATGACGAAGGGGTGAGCTCGATCCAAGGCAACCTGATTCGAGGTGCGCGCGACATGCGCGAGCTTGGAGCGGGTGAAGGAGACGAGATTGAGGAACCTGAACAACTAAATCTTGAGACCAGACAATTCCGATCGGTAGAGCTAAGAGATCTCAATGACGTAGCTGACTAACGCTCACCCCCAACTGAGGACTACGCAGTGGTCATGGCTACGCAGCAGATGGAGCAGGCGGGACCCCCTCAGCCTTCGGCAGCTCCCCCTGCGAGGGGGAGCAGGGTCTGGTGGCGGCAGCTCCCCCTGCGAGGGGGAGCAGGGTCTGGTGACGGCAGCTTCCCCTGCGAGGGGGAGCAGGGTCTGGTGACGGCAGCTCACCCTTGCGAGGGGGAGCGGGTTCTGGTGGCGGCAGCTTCCCCCTGCGAGGGGGAGCGGGGTCTGGTGACGGCAGCTCACCCTT
>JAAXHZ010000107.1 GCA_012270625.1 Dehalococcoidia bacterium
GAGCAGGTCCCCGCCTACGGAGACCTCTGCAAAAGACCGACTCTTCCTTCTCCCCCGCAGAGCGGGGGGAGATGTCGCGAAGCGACAGAGGGGGTCAGGCTCTACTCACCAGATCACTCGGCGCAGTCCTACAAGTGATGTCAGACCCCCTCTGCCTCCGGCCTCCCCCCCGCAAAGCGGGGGGAGATGTTTGCAAAGGTCTCCGCAGGCATGAGTAAGTGAGGAACGGTATGACACCACGCGCCGCTGAGCTCATCTGAACAGGACTGGAGTACTCTGGCCCTTCCCGAGGGGCGCTGAGGCGGAGTTCTCAGATGGTGAAACAGAGGCTCGGACAGCTTGAAGAGGTTGACCTTCGCTCAATCTGGGCCGACGAGGCGCGAGACTTCACACCATGGCTGGCCGAGCACCTGGACGAGCTAGGTACAGCATTGGGACTCGATTTGGAGCTCATCGAGCAGGAATCGGCTCATTCGCAGTCGACATTCTTGCTGCGGCGGATGAAGCAGTGGTGGTGGTCGAGAACCAGTTGGAGCGCACTGACCACAGCCACTTGGGGCAACTGCTGACATATGCAGCAGGACGTGAAGCTTCGACGCTGATCTGGATCACACCCGAACTGCGTGACGAGCACCGCGCTGCGTTGGACTGGCTGAATCGTTGGACAACAGACGAGATCGAAGCTTATGGAGTCGAGGTGCGAGCAGTGCACATTGGTGACTCTCTGCCAGCACCTGAGTTCCGCGCGGTAGCCTTTCCCAACAACTGGTCACAGCTGGCAAGGCCAACAGGCATTGAAGGCTCGATGAGCAACGACGAGTGGAATCGTCGAGTCGAGTTCTTCAACAGTCTCGCCAGACGCGCGCTCGAGCGAGAGCTCACAACTTCGACCGGTTCCAACTCAGTGGCCAAGTCCAAATCGTTTCCCTGTCGAGTAGACCAACCTGGACTGAGATACTGGGTTGACTTGCGTCCATCACGCGTCGTTTCAGTTCAGCTGGAAATCAGGACCGGAGACATTGAGCGAAACGAGTCCATTGTCGGGGCGTTCGACGAAGATAGGACCGCGATTGAGCAAGAGTTGGGATTCGAGCCTGAGTTCCTCCATCCGGATCCTGATGGACGCCGTGGCCGCATAAAGGGAGCGGTCATGATGTACCGAGAGGCATCCATCGATGATCCGCCCGAGCAGATTGGGGAGACGCTTGAGTGGTGCCTGGACGTGCTTGAGGGGTTCCAAAGGGTGCTGGAGCCGAGACTACGAGAGATTCTTGACACCTTGGATTCGATAGAGCAGTAAGGCGTTTGAGCTGGTTTGCCTGGCGATGGCGTCAACTGACTCACCCCTCACCTCCGCAATCCTCTCAGCCGTATGCCTGATATTGGCCGGTTCATTGCGCTTGCCTCGACGTGGTTGGGGACTGAGGTAGGGACAGTCTGTCTCCACCACGATCGCCTCCAGCGGTAATGCGGCGGCGGCTTCTCTCAGATCGTCGTTCTTTGGATAGGTGACCGGTCCAGCGAATGAGATGAGGAAGCCGAGCTCGTGATATCGGAGCGCGAGGTCGGCGTCTCCCGAGAAACAATGGATGACTCCGATCGGGTGGTCGCGGCGGTGGGTGGATCCCCCTCTGTCACTTCGTGACATCTCCCCCTGCGGAGCGGGGGGAGAGTTGGAGCGAACCCAGTCCGCGAGGAGCTTGTACGTCTCTTCATGCGCGTCGCGGGAGTGGATGACGACTGGCAGGTCGAGCTCATCGGCGAGGGCGAGTTGGGCCTTGAAGGCGCGGTATTGGTCAGGCCGTGGCGACAGGTTGCGGTAGAAGTCG
>JAAXHZ010000108.1:0-1576 GCA_012270625.1 Dehalococcoidia bacterium
GATGTGAGCGGCGCGACTCTACAGGCGTCGCTTCGCCGGCTGGGCTACGAAGCCGTGCGGCAGCGCGGTTCCCACGTGCGCGTCACCACGCAAGTCAATGGGGAACATCACGAGGTAATCCCGCAGCACAATCCGATCAAGGTGAAGACGCTGTTGAGCATCTTGAAGAGCGTCGCGCAGCATCACCAAATGAGCGTGGACGAACTCCTAAGCGAGTTGAAGCTATGAACGCTAGCCATCCCATAGCACAGTTCAAGTCCTACTCCGCCTACAAGCCATCAGGCGTTGTGTGGCTGGGCGATATCCCGGAGCATTGGGGCGTCCCGCGCGGCAAGGCATTGTTGATTCCCATCGACATACGCTCAAGCACGGGAGACGAAGAGTTGCTAACAGTCTCCGCCCGACATGGAGTGATCCCGAGGGAATCGGCCAGCGTGACTATGTTCAAGGCAGAATCATACGCGGGCTATAAGCTTTGCTGGCCGGGGGACCTAGTTATCAACAGCCTGTGGGCTTGGGCGCACGGCTTGGGCGTTTCGCGGCACCACGGAATCGTCAGCTCCGCATATGGGGTCTATCGTCCACTACCAAAAGTAGATGCTCGATTCGTACATCTACTGGTTCGGTCAGTGCCCTTTCAGTGGGAGTTGCAGGTTCGCTCTAAGGGGATTTGGCTGTCGCGGCTTCAGCTAACCGACGAGGCATTTCTCGGTGCACCCATCCCCCTTCCACCCCTCCCCGAACAGCGGTCCATCGTGCGCTATCTGGACTACGTAGACCGGCGCATCCGGCGGTACGTGGACGCCAAGCGGAAGCTCATCGCGCTGCTGGAGGAGGAGCGCAAGAACTCCACACACGAAGCTATCCAATCACTCGATACTAGAAGTCACAGACTTGAAGCCGTCGCGAGCTTGGTCGCGAGGCCCATCGAACGTTCAAGTGTCAAGACTTACATTCCGATTGGTCTCTACAACCGAGGGCGCGGGATGTTCAGGAAAGAGCTAAGGAGTGGCAACGAGTTAGGTGACTCCAGCTTCTTTTGGGTCAAGGAGGGTGATCTAGTCATCAGCGGCCAGTTTGCGTGGGAAGGTGCCATCGCGCTGGCGACTGGTATTGAAGATGGTTGTGTCGCGAGCCATCGCTATCCGATTCTTCGCGGTAAACCTGGCATTTTGGATTCAGGCTTCTTGCTCTCCTTCTTTCAAACCGCCTGGGGTCAGCTTCTCCTTGATCACCATTCACGAGGAGCAGCGGGTCGGAACCGACCACTCAACATCAGAACGCTCCTCAAAGAAGCGATTTCTCTCCCGCCTTTGGAATCGCAGTCGCAAATATCGGAAATGCTACAGCGAGAGTCTTACGTCCGTCAGCAGGTGAGGCTATCGGAGCAACTGCTGATGGAATACCGCACCCGGCTCATCGCCGACGTGGTGACTGGCAGGCTGGACGTGCGCGACGCTGCGGCGCAACTACCCGACGAAGCCGAGGACGACGTTCCAATAGGAGAAGGCGGCCCACAGCAGAACGGCTTCTTCGAAGGACCCTACGACGCCGAGAAAGAACCGGCAATCGCAGA
>JAAXHZ010000108.1:1627-2026 GCA_012270625.1 Dehalococcoidia bacterium
GTCCTCTTCGACAATCTGGCCGGAGGAGCGACCGTCTACGACTTCATCGACTGGTTTGGAGGAGTATCAGAATCTGAAGTGAGTGAGGTTCTGGAGTTCGCGGCGCAGGAACTCCGCGCCGATCTCGTGATTGCCGATGCGCATCCTGTTCGATAACGGGACTCCCAGACAGTTACGTCCCCGACTCTTCGGCCATGTTGTCGAAGAGGCCAGAGAACATGGATGGGACACATTGTCCAACGGTGACCTGCTTGACAGGACCGAAGAAGCCGGTTTCGAGGTGCTGGTCACCACCGACCAGAACCTCCAGTACCAGCAGAACATGTCGAATAGACGGATATCCGTGGTGGTGCTGATGAACGCCGATTGGAATCGCATATCGCGTCAAACGGAACTCAT
>JAAXHZ010000109.1 GCA_012270625.1 Dehalococcoidia bacterium
TGAGAACCTAATGTGCATCAAGCGTCAGAGGGAGAGGGGGAATGTTGGTTGGTACTAATACTTGTCTGTACACATTTGCCTACCCCTGTCAGCCCTGAGGGAGAAGGGGAATGTTGATTGGGGTTCGAGCCTGAAAATGTCAGCGGCGGCCTTTGACGCGGTACATCTCTTCGATGGTCTCTGCGGTTGGCGGGTAGTACCGTCCCGGTCGGACGCCCTCGGCGCGTATCTTTTCTTTGACGTAGTTCTCTGCGTCTTCGTGCTCGACGGCCCACTCCAGTACGGCCTCGGCCATCCAGGAGGGGATCACTAGTACGCCGTCGTTGTCCCCGACGAGCACGTCGCCGGGCCTGACGAGCGCGCCGCCGCAGTTTACCTGGACGTTCTCCTCGGCGGGTGTGAACCAGGTGTTGCCGTGGAAGCTGCGGTGCTTGGCGTACACCGTTAGGCCGTAGCCTTCGTCTATGATTATGTCGAGGTCGCGGATGCCGCCGTCTATTACGACGCCGTCGGCGTTGTTCATCGCGAGCTGGAGGAGCTTGACGTCGCCAGCGACGACGTCCCTCTCGGAGCCGTAGATGTCAGCTACCAGCACGTCGCCGGGTCCGCAGCGGGCCATCGCCTCGTACTCGGGCGCGTTCTCGCCGGTCGGCTTTTCACTGATGAGGTCGGCGCGGGGCGGGAGGAACCTCAGTGTCCTGGCGCGCGCGGCCAGGCGCTTGCCGGGGGTGAAGTTCTTCAGTCCCTCGCACACGGTGTAGGTAGAGCCGAAGCGCCGGACGCCTCCGTACACGGTGGCCGTAGGGAGCTCTTTCAGGCCGTCGAGGATGTCCTGCGATACTTCCACGGGTGTCATGTCAAATGTCGTCATGTTTGATCTCCACGATGTCTGGCTGGAACAGGGTAGATAGTATGAAGGCTGACCGTTGGTGTCAATCGGCAACGGTTCTCCTAGAGACTTGTCGTGACTCTCTCGCCGTTTGACAACGACGGCTGGACACTTGTGTTATTATGCAGGGAGTAACGGCGGAAGTGCGATTTCGTAATGGTAGGGATGTAGGCCCATGTCATGTGGGCAGGTGTGTTGTCTTAGCTGACAGAGGAGCAAGTCAACCGGAGGTTAGTTGTATGCGAAGACCGATTTGGATAGGACTAGGACTAGCGGTAGTGTTGGCGGTGGCGCTTGCGTGTTCGAGCGCCGAAGAGCCCAGCGCGCCCCAAGCGCCCCAGGCTCCCGCGCCGGCTGCGCCAGCGGCTCCTGCCGTTGCTCCTTCGGGACAGGCGCCAGCGGCGGCTCAGCAGCCAGCAGCGCCAGCGGAGGCGGCCCCGGCGCCAGCGGCGCAAGCGCCAGCAGGCACCAGCGTTCAGGCGCCTTCGGTAGCCGCGGTGAGACCGGCGTCCAGGCCGATCGAAGCGTCTGGTATGGTCAAGTCAGGCGGCACCATCAAGTACGTGCCGCAGGGTTCGATCAAGATCATCGACCCGATAGCGACTGGCGCGATCGTCACAGGCACGGTCGGGCGTCACGCCTACGACCAGCTGTTCTGGCGTGACAAGAACTACGAGATCTACCCGCAGATGCTCGATTCCTGGAACCTGAGCGACGACGGGAAGGAGTACACGTTCAAGGTACGACCTGGCCAGAAGTTCCACAACGGCGATCCGTTGCGAATGGTTGACATTGCTGAGACGCACAACAGGTTCGCGCGCGTCGATCCTCTGGGCCGGCAGCTGCTGGGCATCTCGGAAGGGAACGAGGGCAAAGAGCGCAGCGACCAGGTCTTCAACCAGGTGCTGGACGAGATGAACAACACCATCGTCATGAAGTTCGAAGAGCCGACTGCCATGGTGCTCGAGTTCCTCGCGCAGCTCGATCCCAGACAGCCGTCGATTATGCACGAAGACATCTGGTCGATTGCCGTGGGACAGCCGGTGGATGACGCGATCGGCACCGGCGCATTCATGATGACCGAGTGGATTCCGCAGGAGCGTCTCGTCTTCGAGCAGTTCGCAGACTACGTTCCCAATACGGGCGAGCCCTGGGACTTCACGAAGGGTGAGATCAATCAGTACATCGATGGGTTCGTCGCTCTGGACATTCCAGACCACGCTACCCGCGTAGCCGCTTTGCAGACAGGTGAAGTGGACGTGCTGGACGACTTCAGGCTGGACCTGGCGTTCACGCTGGACAACAACCCGAACGTGGTGTGGTCGCCCATCCGTGATGGCAACTACGGCGTCCACGCCTTCAACTTCCACCATGCGCCGTTCGACATGACGCCAGCCGGAAGGCTTGCGCGCAGAGCCGTCTATGCGGCCTCTCCTAATGACAAGATCATGCAGGCGGCGGTCGGTGAGAGCCAGTTCTGGACAGAGTGCTACATCGAGATCCACTGCGGCACGCCGTGGGTGACCGTGGTAGCTGACGACATCCAGGTCGAGGGAATCAAGACACTGAGCGGCGACCTCGAGCTGGGTCAGCAGATCCTGGATGAGGCAGCAGCGCTCGATCCGATGATCAAGGACTACCCTCTGCGACTGGTAGCCGCATCTGACATGCCGTTCATGCCTGAGGCGGGTCTGGTGATGGCCGAGACGCTCAAGCAGCTAGGCTTCACCAAGGTAGAGCTTGTGTCTTTGGACTGGGCTAGCCGCGTCGCGCTGACGGGCAACCCTGACGGGCCTTGGGAGATGGCTACGTCGTGGTCGAACTTCGCGAATGGTCTGAACCCGCTGGCGCCGTCGATGGCGTCATCGAACCCTGAGGGTTCCGGCAGGTGGGTCGAGCCTCGGATAACCGAGCTTCGCGACCAGTTCCTGACCGAGACCGATCCTGAGAAGCTGCAGAGCCTGTTCGACGACATGAACAGGGTGTTGTACGACAATCCAGCTCGGGTGTGGCACTTCATGTTCTCGCCTCCGCGCGCGACCAGGTCGGACGTGAAGAACTTCTGTCTGGACTGCCTGTTCCCGATCCTGCACAACGTGTGGCTCGACCGGTAGGACTGGCAACTATTGACGGAATTTAGTGATGAGGCGCGGTCTTCAGTGATCGCGCCCATCTCCTGCCCGATGGTGAAGCGGGCTGACTGTGTTCAGCCTCGCACCATCGGATAAGACCCGGATGAAACATCGTGGCGCGCTCGTACTAGAGTAGGGCACCGACGGGGCATCGATTATGCTGCCATACATAGCGCGAAGAGTCGTACTGGCCATTCCCGTCTTCCTGGCGGTGTCGCTCATTACGTTCTCCATCATGCAGCTCGCGCCGGGCGACCCTGCGGCGATACTGCTCGGAGGTGACTACCTCCTATTTGCCACGGAGGAAGACATCGCTGAAGCTAGGGCGCAGCTCGGTGTGGACAGGCCGGCGGTCGTGCAGTACCTCGACTGGTTCACTGGCTTCTTCAGAGGCGACCTTGGAACGTCGCTGTTCACGGGCAAGTCGGTGGGAGAGCTGATATCCACCCGAATCGAGCCGACTGTGTCCATGATCTTGATGGGCATATTCCTCGCGATTGTGCTCGGAATACCGATGGGTATTCTCGCCGCGTGGAAAGCGAACACTTGGATCGATCGCGTGGTGATGATCTTTGCCGTGATCGGGTTCGCGATGCCGGGATTCTGGCTCGCGTTCAACCTGATCTGGCTGTTCAGCGTGGTGCTGGGCTGGTTCCCGGTGTTCGGGTCCACCCAGTTCTCGCACGGAGTTCCCGAGTTCCTGAGGCACCTGACGCTTCCCGCGATCTCCATTGGCACCAGTCTGATGGCTCTGAACGCGCGGATGACGCGCTCCAGCGTGCTAGAGGTGCTGAAGGACGACTTCATACGGACTGCGCGCGCCAAGGGCCTCGTCGAGAGGGTGGTGCTGTTCAGGCACGCGTTCAGGGCGGCGTCGATGCCGATCGTGACGATCGTGGGTCTCAGCTTCGCCGGGGCCGTGACGGGGGCCACGCTGACCGAGGTCGTGTTCGCGATTCCAGGGATGGGCAGGCTGTTCGTGGGCGCGGTGACCGACCGCGACTTCCCTGTTATCCAGGGGCTGATGATGATCTTCGCCGGGGCGTACGTGTTCATCAACCTGGCGGTGGACATCGTCTACGCGTATCTGGATCCGAGGGTTAGGTACTAATGGCTACCGGACAGACAGAATACACTGGGGCAGGTCTCCAGCCACGTTCCAGATGGGTCGAACGCTACATCGGCATCCGCCGGGCGCTGATAAAGAACCCGAACATGGCGGTTGGGTTCGGGATTCTGGTAGTCATTTCATTCTTTACCATATTCGCCGGTTCAGTGGACCGGTACGATCCGTTGGAACTCAATCCCGTAGACAGGCTGATGGCTCCTGGCGCCAAGCATTGGTTCGGGACCGATACGACCGGTCGGGACATATACTCGCGGACGCTGCACGGAGGACGTGTTTCGCTTCTGGTTGGATTCAGCGTCGCGGTGCTGACCGTTGGCGCCGGAATGGTGATTGGCCTCGTGTCAGGGTACGACCGCAAGGCGGACATGGTCATACAGAGATTCATGGACGCGCTGATGTCGTTCCCGACATTGCTGCTGGCGCTTGCCCTGATCGCCATGTTGGGGAGCTCGATCAACAACGTCATCATCGTCATCACGGTCGTGGACACGCCGCGCATGGTGAGAATCGTGCGCTCGCAGGTGCTGAGCCTGCGGGAGTTCCAGTTCGTGGAGGCAGCTCGCGCGATCGGAGCGCCGACGTGGCGCGTCCTGCTCCAGCACGTCGCGCCGAACACGTTTGCTCCGGTCATCGTGCAGGCGACGTTTGTGTTCGCCTCGGCGGTACTGGTGGAGGCCGGACTGAGCTTCCTTGGGCTGGGTATTCCTCCCGATCAGCCAAGCTGGGGCAACATACTGGCGCTGGGTCGGACATTCCTGCAGACTGCCGTGTGGGTCGCTTTCTTCCCCGGGCTTATCTTGACGATCACCGTCCTGGCGATCAACCTGGTGGGCGACGGTCTCCGCGACGCATTGGATCCAAAGCTGGCCAGGAGAGCGTAGCCTCTCGGGATGGGACCTTCCTTCGTCCTCTTGCTGCGAGTGATAGCCGGATTTGGGCTGTCGGCAGTTCTTGGCTTTGCCTGTCTTATCCTGGCACGTGTGCTACTCAGGTTCGTGTTCGGAGACCTGGTCCTCGGTGGGTACATGTGGGCCGGTGATGTGTACCGGGTCTTACTCTTCTGCGGCATAGGAACGGCCGCTGGAGTGGGAACGGCGCTGGGCTGGCTAGGCTCGGACATCGCGCCGAAGCTGCGCTCGCCTCATGTGCTGGGCTGGGAGATCTTGGGGATCGCCGCCGCGTGGGCCGCATACGGGTACAAGACGGTCATCGATCCGTACGTGACCTACGAGAGCAACGAGGTAACGGCGACCGCCATCTTGTGGGCGGTGCTGCTGCCGAACGTGGTGGCCACAGGCATCGGCCTGTACAGGCAGATACGGGCTGGGCCCATGTAGGTCACCCTCACCCCAGCCCTCTCCCAGAGGGAGAGGGGGCTTGATGGTTGAGGTTCGAGCTTGTCAGTGCATGTTTGCCTACCACTGTCAGGGGAGAGGGGGAGTTGTCTATTTGCCCGAGATGGGTCGCATACCGTCATTCCTCGTTCTCAATCGGTTCTGTGGCCGTTACTACTTGGTCAGCGGGCAGATCAGTTAGGATCTGGGTACGTCCGCTTGGCCACGTGATCCTCACCTCGTCGGCGATAGACGCGCGACCGAGGCCGAACTCCAGATCTACGGTGTCCATGGACAGGTAGCTCGATCCTGCCTTGACCTCTCTGACTTGTGTTATGGGGCTGTCGTCGTCTGAGACTGAGGCCTTGAGATAGACGCGGGCCCCGATTCCGTCGGCGTTGCTCCCTGTGCCGTCGATGGCCATGCGGCCCTGGAGCCGAAGCGTGATCCAGTGGTTATCGCCGGGTTGGTTGATCCACATGAACGTTGGACCGGGCGTCCAGTCGAACTGCTGCCCGTCTCCGCCGAAGTCGAGGCCGCTGCTGTTGGTGCCTATCAGATCAACGTAGCCGTCGCCGTTGAGGTCTCCGTGCGCCAATCCCTTGCCGTTTTCGTGATATTTTGACGACAGCTTGAATGCCGCGGGGTCCTGGCCGGGTTTCAACTCGTGGAGTCTGTCGTATTTCACGCCCATGATGTCCAGTAAGCGAGTCTCGACGGTCACGTCCTGAAAGCCTCTGCCGAGGTCGTTTCGCAGCATCCGACCCGCGGCCTGGTACACGTTCCCGCCGGGGCCGCTGCCGGCAGCCAGCTCGGAACCGAGCCAGTAGAGGTCTTCGTAGCCGTCGTTGTCCATGTCGAAGAACGTTGCGCCATACCCGAAGTCGTATGCGGACAGTCCTGTCGGAACCGGCCACGCAGGGTCGATATTCGCAGGGTCGAGCGACCTGGGCGGCATAAGCTCGCTGGGCTCCACGCGGATGGACGGGGCGACGTCTTCGAAGACTCCGTGCTGGTTCTGTTTCAGCATCGCGTTTAGGCACGTTCCCCACGAAAACTGCTCGTTGTACTTGCAGTCCGGGCCTGGACTCGGTTGGGGTGGTTTCAGTCTGAGGTGGTACCCGACGTTGGTTGCGAACACGTCCAGCTGTCCGTCGGCGTCGTAGTCTCCGATAGCGAAACCCATCCAATTGCCGACACGTGGAAATCCCATCTCTTGCGCAACCGGCTCGAACCTGATCGATCCGGGGACGGAGCTGTTTCTGTACAGCTCGGGAAAGTCGCCGTCCGTGTTGACCCAGAGATCGGGCAACCGGTCGTCGTTGTAGTCGAAGAAGACTGCCCCGTGTGTGGGGCCTGTTGGATCCCCGACCCGGTTGCCCGCTCGGTCGGAGAGAGAGGGGTCGTATCCCTCGTAGGAAGCTCCGGCGGCGTCGGTGAACGTCAGCGGAGCGCCGGACTGGTCGCGCATCCAGATCTGGTCGCCTTTAATCCCAGCCGACTCTGAGACATCCACAAAAGCGCCGTCGCCCCTGTTGTGGAGGAGCACGTTGAAGTGTCCGGGATGGTTTGGGCCGCCCAGAAAGAAGAAGTCCTCGTCGATGAGGTTGGCAACGAAGATGTCGAGCCATCCGTCGAGGTCAACGTCAGCGCATGTCACTGTCGCCGCGGCCCGTAGGTTGGGCGACCCGCCAAACGCCTCGTCCGAGACATCTTTGAACGTCCCGTTTCCCAGATTCAGCAGCAGCCTGTCAGCGTATGCGGTCCGGAGAGACTCCGCCTCTTCATCGTCTGTTAGGGCAGACCTGAAATCAAGACCGTCTCCCTCGATGCCGCGCCCTCCGACATAGATGTCCTGAAAGCCGTCGTTGTTGACATCGCAGGCGACTACGCCGCTGGAACCCTGTTCGATGGCAGCGACGCCCGCAGCCTCAGCTACATCAGTGAATGTCAGATCGCCGTCATTGCGGAACAGTCGATTGGGATTGCCCGCTTCCTGTGTAAGATAGAAGTCCTGATCGCCGTCGCGGTCGTAGTCGAAGATCGCGACTCCCGGCCTATAGTTGGACACCTGGTATAGACGCCCGAGTACGGAGGGCGCGACGTTTGTGAAAGCTGGCGCCTCCGGGTTGGCCGGAGCGTCCGCAGTCGTCGGCTCTTCGTCCGGCGAGCAGCCGATTGCGAGTGTAAGCACGGCTGCTGCCAGGAGCGTCAGTATCGCGCGTGGACTGATAGACGACACCAGCATCTCACCCATGGACTTGTGTCAGATTAGTAAACGGGGATGTCACCCTCATGCTGAGGTAACTGACGGGGGTAGGCATCCGCACTTTTCACCCTCACCCCAGCCCTCTCCCCGAGGGAGAGGGAGTCAGTTGATACAGACCAGCATCTCACCTATCGCTTCACTCTCTTCTATCTTCGCGTTAGGGTAACATGTCAGCGGAGATTGGCAATTCCTCATGACATCAGATCATGATCCAGGCGCGCAGGTCCGGCTTGGACTTGGCAGCTGGTCGGACATTGCGTGGCTGGCGGCTATCAGCTCCACGCTGCTGCTGACGCTGCTGCCGTTTTCGAGTTACATCGTTTCCGTCCCGTTTGTGCGGGATGAGTGGGGGATGAGCAACACGGAGGCGGCTATCGTCTTCAGCGCCTACCTGGTCGGGAGCGCTCTTTCGGCGGTGTTCCTGCTGCCGATAACGGACCGGGTTCCCGCTGGGAGAGTGCTGCTTGTCAGCATCACGGTGATGGCGGTCAGCAACCTGCTGTTTCCCATAGTGGCCCGTGATGTGTGGGCCGCGTCGCTTCTCAGGTGCGCGGCGGGCGCGGGACACATTGGGGCGTATATTCCGGGCGTCAGACTGGTCTCGCTAAGGTTCGCGGGCAGGATGCGAGGCACCGCGGTCGGCGCGTTCGTGAGTATCGGCTTCGTGGGCACTACAGGCTCGTATGCTTTCACGGGTTGGCTTCTGGACATGACCGACTCATGGCGAACGGCGTACCTGTTTACCTCGCTTGTGGGCTTGGCGGGTGTCGCGATAGCCCTGACAGTAGTAAGGGGCGGCCGGTCCGACGAGGATGCTCGCGAGTCTCCGCGTTCATGGGGGCCTGATCTGAGAATACTCCGGGGCGGCTCGATACTGCTGCTGAACCTGGCATACGCGCTCCACACGGCAGAGCTGTACCTGGCGAGGCTGTGGCTTCCGCTGCTGCTGGTGGCTGCGCTGGTAGAGAGGGGGCGAGAAGCAGGCGAAGCTGCCGTCCTGGCCGCGACGTGGTCGGGGTTCATGTTCATGACAGGAAGCGTGGGAGTGTTCTTGGGTGGAATGCTCTCGGACAGGCTGGGGCGGACGGCAGGCGCGGGATCGATCTTCGCCATCAGCGGAGCGGTGTCTTTCATCGTAGGGTGGCTGATAGGAGCGCCGACGGAGGTCCTGATCGTTTTGGGCTTCGTCTATGGGTTCGCCACGGCGGCGGACTCGGCGATCTACTCGACGGCGGCTACTGAATTGGCTCCGGCCAACCGAATCGGGTCGGCCCAGGGCGTCCAGAACTTCATCGGGTTTACAGTAGGCGCGATTGCGCCGGTGCTCGCGGGAGGGATTCTTGACATTTTCGAGGGCCCGGCGGGCTGGGGACTGGCGTTCGGATTCAACGGAGTGCTCGCGGCTGCCGGAGTGCTCGCCCTAATACTGCTGCGCCGCCATCCCGATGCGTCGGTAATGGCAGAGGGCCGGAGGTAGGTTCAGTCGTCGTTCCGGCCGTAGGCTCCGAACGTGAAGGCATAGACTGAGAACCGGTCGTCGGCCGGTCGGATCAGAAGCTCGTGCGAGGACACGTCCGCCTGTCTGACCAGGCGGTACATACGTGGAGAGTCCACAGTGACAAAGCTGTTGCCTTCATTGTCGTACTGAATATCCGCTCCCGCGGAGTCCTCGGGCACCGGGTCGCCGTCCATCGTGACTCGGAAGTCGTAAGGCTTGCCGGGCTCGTGGTTTAGCACGGCGTTCACCTCGCTGGCGAAGAACCGGAATCCAATGTAATCCTCGTAGTCGGCGCTGACTCTCGTGTGGTCCAAACTCTCTGGGGTGTTCAGCCACTCTCCGTGGATGAACAGGAAGTGGTTCTTGCGTTCTCCGGGGTCGGTGTATTGATGGACTACGTTGGGTGACTTGTAGTATTCCTCATTCAGTATGTATGCGCCGCCGAAGTCGATGTTGCGGAATGTTCCGGCGTACAGCTCTCGTGTCAGGAATTTTTCGAAATCGGTCGCGCGGGTTCCCGCGATAGGTATTGGGTCAGGATCGGAGTTCGGCGTGATGTGGGACAGGTCTCGCCCCATCTCTTCGAGCAGATAGCGGATTACTAACTCGGTGTCGGCGTATGCGCCCTCACCTCGGTAGTAGTAGCGGACGAATCCTTGGCCGTCCATTATGTACTTTGTCGGCCATGCCTGTACGCGGTACGCCCGCCACGTGCTGCGGTCGTTGTCCTGAGCGACGGCGTACTCGATACCGAGGTCGACGACCGCCGAGGCTACGTTCTCATGCAGCTTCTCGAAGTCGAACTCGGGTGTGTGAACGCCGATTATCAGGAGGCCTTCGTCTGAGTACTTCTGATGCCAGTCTTGCAGATATGGCAGCGTGCGGATGCAGTTGACGCAGGTGTATGTCCAGAAGTCGAACAGGACGATCTTGTCCGCGAAGTCAGACACGCCCAGCGGGTCGGTGTTGATCCAGCCGTCGAGGCCGACAGGCGCCGGGGCCGGTATGCGTTCGGGCGGCTCGAGTCCAATCACGTTCGGGGCAGCTGGGGTCGGACGTGACGCTGGAGCCAGCGTCGTTGGGGATGACGTTGGAGTGGGAGCGGGTGGAGACGGAGTGGGTGTCGAGGCAGGCGCCGGTGTCGCAGGCGCAGGAGTGGGTGAAGACCGGAGCGGTGAAGGGGTGGCGGTTGGTGTGACGACAGGTGTTGAGGTTGGAGCGGGGCTTGCGACGGCGGTTGGCGACTGTGTGACAGGGGATAGCGTGGGCAAGGGCGCCGGGGTCTCATCGCCCCCGCATGACAGGGCGGCAATGAGAGTGAGAATGGTCAGCACGGCGCCCGCCCAAGGAGGGAGGGGCCTTCTTCGCTTGCCTCGCCGGTGACGCTCTGAACTAGATGAGCAGCTCGTTGTCGCGCTTGGCCACCGCGCCCTGAGAAACGATCGTGTTGACGTTGTGCAGCGCAGTGATGTCCTCCGATGGATCGCCGTTGACGATCAGCACGTCCGCCGACTTACCGACCTCCAGCGTGCCGATCTCGTCCTCCAGACCAAGACACTCTGCCGAGGTCTGAGTGGAGCAGACTATCGCCTCCATAGGGGTGATGCGCATCTCCTCGACCATGACCTGCGGTATGTAGGCGAAGTCGTCAAAGTTGGCGTTGGTCATTCCGGCGTCCATGCCGGTGACGAACTTGACGCCGCGGTCCCACATGTCTCTCAGAATCTCGAATCGTCGGGCGGGATCGCCCATACCCTGTCCGCCACCTGCTCTCGCGCGGCCACGTAGCGTGTTCAGGCGACCGAGGGCCAGGGTGGGATCGACGAAGATTCCCCTCTCGGCGATCATGTCGGCGTAGTCAGTGTCATAGTCGTACATCTGCTCTTCGGACTCCGCGAGCCATGAGCAGTGGATGAGGTTGTGAATTCCGGCGTTGACGCAGTTCCTGACTCCGGCGGAGGCGTGACAGTGGGCCGCCACGCGGAGGCCAAGTCGCTCGGCGTCAACCACAGCGGCGCGGAGGGTCTCGGCCGGGTACTGCGGGGCGCGGACGTTGGTGCCGGGCGTAAATCCGCCGCCGGTGGACATCACCTTGATGCAGTCTGCGCCTAGCTTGAACTGGGTGCGGATGGCGGTGACGACCTCCTCCGCGGTATCGGCTTCCGTGCCGAACATGTTGCAGTGGCCGCCAGTGGTGGTTATCGGAGTGCCAGCCACGACCATCCTGGGGCCGGGGATGATGCCATTTTCTACGGCAGACTTGATGGGAAGAACGACTTCGTTCCTGCTTCCCAGGTCGCGCATGGTTGTGACGCCTGAGCTGAGGGCAGCGCGGACAGCGGACACGCCGCGCATGATGAACGTCTCGTTGCTCTCGGTGGTGATGTGAGTGTAGGCGTCGGCCTGCGCGCTGCAATGGATGTGAGTGTGCATCTCGATGAAGCCAGGCATGAGCGTGCCGTCGGCAACCTCGATTACGTCAACTTCCTCGCGCTCACCTATCTGGAGCTTGTCCTGGGTCGTCACTTCCGAGATTCGTCCACCGGTCACGACGACGGCCGCGTCGCTAACGGGATCGTTCCCGGCGCCGTCGATCAAACGGTCGGCCTTCAACACTAGCTTCATCTGATTTCACCCTCCACCGATAGCGCGGGTCTGGCCCGCAGGTTTTCAAAGAGTATCAAATATGGGCTTTACAAAGCCGGGATTGCCGACCTCGCAATCTCGATCAGCTCTTCTTCGGAGGCGTCCAGATCTACGGGGTCGCCGTGAGGCTGCGGGACCGGGAATCCGGTCTTGTAGTAAACCTCGATAGTGTTGCCTTCGGGGTCTGTGGCGTACATTCCGAATGCGTTGCCGTGGCTGACGGTGCGCTGGATCTCCACGCCTTCGTCCTTGAAGACGGTGTGGAATTCCTTTAGCTCCGCCAGGCTGTCCACCTTGAACGACAGCTGCTGGATGACCTGAGCGCTGGCATCGCCGGTTCTGCCCTTCATGATCACGAACTCGTGATGCTCCTCATCGGGATGGGCGCTCATGAAGACCATGCCACGGCCTTCGATGTCCTCGTCGGCAATCTGGAGGCCCATGACCCGTGAGTAGAAGTCTCGCTGCTTCATGAGGTCGTAAACGTATATCCCTACGTGTCCCAGTCCGCTGACCTTTGGCATGGCTCACACTCCTATGAACTATGGGTCAAGATATGGGTCAAGATAGCTGCAAAGTCTGGTTCTCAGGTTGTTGGAGTCTATATTACGTAGAACCCATTATCAAGCCGATTGCTCCAGCCGGGATAGAGCCAATTCTGCGAGATCTCCGAATGACGTTGACGCCAGACTGCCCAGAATCACGTCCGCGTCGTCCAGATTGTGAAACCTGGTTATCGGGTTCGGTACAGCTACCGTAAAGAGGCCGGCTGACTTGGCCGCGGCTACACCACTGGCAGAGTCCTCGATCGCGATCGCGTGGCTTGGGTCCGTCATCAGGTCGTGCAGGGCCGCGAGGTAGATCTCAGGGTCAGGTTTGACGTGGACCACGTCGTCCCTGGTCTTGAGCACGTCGAATTCGTCGAACAGTCCCAACTCGCGCAGGTTGGAGCCGACCCAGCCGATGTCGGAGTTGGATGCCATGCCTATCCCGCAGCCGCGCCTTCGCGCCTCGCGGAGATAGTCTTTCACGCCTGGCAGAACCGTGTTCCCGGAGACGTGTTTGCGGTAAAGCGCCCTTCGTTCGTCCATCAGACTCTGCCTGTCGAATGTCAGGCCGGTCTGCTCCTGAAGGTGCGCGTGGAAGTCGAAGTAGTCGGCGCCGCCGATGTACGTTGCGAACAGCTCCAGGTCCAGGTGCGCGCCGTGCCTGGCGTACATCTCCTTCCAGGAGGAGTACAGCGGCGTCTCTGTGTCCAGCACGACGCCGTCGAAGTCGAACACTATGGCTGAAATCGGCATCGATCACGCCTTCTCTGGTCTATAATCAGTCGAACTCTCATGTCCCGGACAACGATTCTCATACTCTGTGCGCTCGCGCTGGCCGTCGCAGCCGGGTGTGGAGGGCCGCAGTCGGAACCTGCTCCAACTTCAACGCCGACTCCGACCGCCACGCCGACTCCGGCGCCGACAGCTACTCCCACGCCGCCGCCAACTCCATCTCCCACACCGACGCCTTCGGCCACTCCAACACCGACACCGACGTCGCTGCCGCCGACCGCAACCCCGTTATCGGACATGTTGGCACCCGAAAGTGGCGAACCCGACGCGGAGCTGGTCCTGTCCAACTCTGCTGAGGCCATGTCGCAGGTGGAGTCGTTCGCCTTCGAGGTAACCGGCCACCTGCTGGTAGATTCAACGGACAGTGAGGTCAGGATTCCTCTCACATACAGCGGCGTCTCGGCAGCGCCGGGTCGCAGCGATGCCAGCCTGATTCTCAACGTGTACTTCTTTTCGCTCCAGATCGACCTTATCATCATAGGGGACACCGTCTGGACAACCAACCCACAGACAGAAGTTTGGGAAGAGGCATCTTCAGATACGATCGCGCTGCCGAATCCGGCGCTCCTGATCGGCGGCGACACTCCGGCGCTGTCAGCCCCGACCATAGTCGGGACCGAGCAAGTAGATGGAGTCGAGACAATCCATCTGACGGGCGTCCCACAGATCGACGCGCTGAGCGGTCTGGGTGACGAGCTTGCATCAGCGGACGTGTGGATTGGGGCTGAGGACTGGCTGGTGTACAGGATCGACGCGGGCGGTGAGGTCGATCTCGACGCGCTGGGGCTGCCGCTTTCGGGTGTCGGACTCAGCGGCAGCGCGGAGCTGTCGCTGGACATCCGGCTGTACGACTTCAACATGCCGGTTACGATAGAGCCGCCGGATACGAACTAGCTACAGGTTTGCGGCGCGCTCGGCTGCGAGCTGTCGGACGATCTCTACGATCTCTGACGTAGGCGCTCCAGGGCCGTACACGGCGCGTACGCCCATCGACTCGAGCTCTGCTCGGTCGGAGTCGGGGATAATGCCGCCGGCGACGACGGCCACGTCCTCCATCTCGTTTAGCCTCAACTCCTCGAAGATCTGGGGGAAGAGGTCGAGATGCGCTCCGGACAGAATGCTGAGTCCAATGACATCTACGTCCTCTTGCAGCGCGGCTTCGACGATCATCTGCGGGGTCTGTCTGATGCCGGTGTAGATGACCTCCATGCCGGCGTCTCGCAGCGCGCGGGCGATAATCTTGGCGCCTCGGTCGTGGCCGTCCAGTCCGGGTTTCGCAACCAGCACTCTAACTGGGTATTGGGCAGACACGTTTGCTACCTCCGCGCGGTGTCCTGGTCAACCAGCTCGATGAGGACGCCCCTGGTGGAACGCGGGTGAATGAATCCGATCATGCCGGACAGTCCCTCGCGCGGCGCGGAGTCTATAGTTCGGACGCCGCGCTCCGCCAGAGCGTCGAGACTGCCTTGGAGGTCTTCGACCTCGAAGGCTATGTGATGGACGCCCTCGCCTCTACGTTCGATGAACCGCGCCACGCCGCCTTCGGGGTCGGTTGGCTGTATGAACTCAAGCTGCGAACCGCCGACGCGGACGAGAGCCGCTCTCACGGCCTGATCCTCAATGTCCTCGACCTCTGTTTCGCCGGCGCCGAACACGGTACGGTAGAAGGCGAGAGTGTCGTCGATGTCCTTGACGGCGATGGCTACGTGGTTGATGTGGCGGGCTGTGCAGGGTGGGGTCGATGCAGTTGTCATTGTGAAGCATCTCCGAGCATAGTTAGTGCAGATCTGAGTTCTTGTAAGAAGGCGCCGAGTGAGGTCACATTGCGGCCGGCCTGAAACACGTCCATTTCTGAAGCAATGTCCTCGGCATACTCGATGCCATCCATAAGGCTACCTGAGAACTGTTCGGCCAGTTGACGCTTATACAAGTCCTTCTCACAATCGCCGGATGGAATGGCTGATAGCTGAGGGGACTGAGTAATTCTTTGGAGTGCAACAGGATCAGCCAGATACCAGCATTCTACGTGCGGCGCGGGCGATGCTATGATCGTCTTTCCAATGTAACCCGTTCGTTCCACTATATCGTTCAACTCTCGCCGCACCACTGACTCGCCCCGGCAATCAGTGTCCTCGACTACAACCAGTATTTCAAATGGAGTAATTCCAAAGTCAACGCATCGCTTGAGATACCGTCGCAACTCCCTCCTCATTCTGGGAATTCCTCCGGTAGAACACATCACATCAACTCTAACTTCAGTGCCAACATTTTCTGAAATTCGCCGAACCAGTGTAGTTACTAGTTTCTCCTGGGCCAAGTCTTCTAGGTACAAACCGACAGACACTTCAGCCACCAAAATCTCCCCTAAGCAGTGCCTCCGACAGGGCAAACTCAGAGTCGTGGCCAACTAGCAAGGGTTCTGATGACAGTGGAATGAACCCCGTCTCGCCGTCTTCTTTCAGACACTGGATAAGACTTGCTCCACTCTTTGAGTCGTTTGAGGAGTAGTCTGGATTCAGCAACTCCGGAAGTTGAGCCGAGTGGGTAGTAACGATGATCTGCTTTTGACTTCCGACGGGTGTGAATGCTGATGTGTTCAGAAGTCGAGCTATCAGACTGAGCCTCCGAGGATGGACGCCGTTCTCTGGCTCTTCAAAGCCGATAGTCGATGCTTCATTAGACCTACCCAAGATTGCGAACAGTCCTAATACCCTCAGTGTGCCATCAGAGATCACTCTTGATGAATAAGTAGTGCCAGAGTCTCTGTAGGTCAGCCGGATCAACCCTTCCCGTGACAGTTCAGTATCGATAGATTCGGCTGCAGGGATTATCATTGACAGTGATCTTGATACCGATGCAAACTCGTCAGGAAAGTCATTCTTGAGTGTGTGAAAGTAGCAGGATAGGTCCGCGCCATCTGCACCGAGCCGAGTCACAGCTTTGAGAGCCGACTCCTGGCGCATGATCCCGGGATCGAAATAGTAGAACCGCCACCGTCCCAACTCCTCCCTAAACGCCGTGAGGTGAGGATAGTGAGGTGGATACAGGGCTGTTGAGACTATAGTGTGATCCAATCCCAACTCGTGATACGTGGGATGAGCTTGGCCCTCCATGCGGAGGATGAGACGATAGTTCTCATAGTCTCGTTCCAGAAACGGCTTTCTCGACTGTTTTGGATTACCATCGCTCCTAAGAGCAACCAGTCGTTCATTTGCTACTCGAAGCTGTCCAGTGGGTAGGTAGAATTCGATTTCTATCTCGTATCGAAGGTAGCTCTCGGTGATCCTCCTGTTTCTCGATCTATGTCCATTCGACTGCCCCCCACTGGGCACGCCCTCCCGCATGTCACGGATCAGCTTTTCCGTTTGGCGCTGAGTCTCAGGTGACAACTCGAGATCAACCCCGAGTGAGAACCTGATAGTCTCGTTCCGCATCAACTCCTCCAGCCCACCTGGGGGAGCGAAGAAAGACTCCAGCGGCAGACCCCGATGCCGGTCAAATGCGGCATTGATCGTTGGGTTTGTAACCATTCCACTGAGTAGGCCTAGCGCGTCCAGCAGGTTACTCTTGCCGGAAGCGTTCGGCCCGATGATTACTGTCAGTGGACTCAGGGTGATATCCACATCTCGCAGGGATTTGTACCCCTTTATGAAAACTCTCCTAATCATCGGACTCCTCCCGAATGGGTGAAAGAGAGTGATAGCTGCTGTCTGTCAGTCTCTCAACAGGTTGCGGGCGATGATGAGCCGCTGGATTTCGGACGTGCCTTCGTAGATCTCCTGGACCTTGGCATCGCGGTAGTAGCGTTCGACGTTGGTGGGCGCGAAGTAGCCAACTCCGCCGTGCATCTGCACGGCCTTGTCGGCGCACTCCACGGCTACGCGAGAGCAGTACAGCTTTGCCATAGACGCCTCAGTCACGAACGGTCGGCCCTCGTCTTTCAGAGTGGCTGCCTTGAGAGTGAGCAGGCGGGCGGCTTCGATGCTGGTCGCCATCTCGACGAGATACCACTGCAGGCCCTGGAACTCGGAGAGCTTCTGTCCGAACGCCTCACGCTCCTTGACGTACGACAGGGCGGCGTCATACGACGCCTGGGCGATACCTACACACTGCGCGGCTATCGCCATTCGGCTTGCGTTGAGGACTTCCATAGTCATACGGAAGCCATCGCCCTCGCTGCCCATGCGGTTCTCATCGGGAACAGCGCAGTCCTCGAAGACCACCTCGGCGGCGGACGATGCGCGGATCCCCATCTTGCCGTGAAGCGGGTTGATGGTGATGCCTGGAGTGTCGCACTCGAGGATGAAGGAGTTTACACCGCGCGAACCCAGGCTCCGGTCCTGGGTCGCCATCACGACCATCGTGCTGGCCTCGGGGGCGTTGGTTATGAACGTCTTGGCGCCGTTGAGGACGTACCCGCCATTGGAGCGGGCGCCCATCGTACGCATCGCGGCGGCGTCGGAACCGGCGCCCGGCTCGGTCAACGCGAAAGCGCCGATCTGCTCACCGGCCACCAGGGGGGGAATGAACTGGAGCTTCTGGCCGTCCGTGCCGAACATGTTGATGTACTGAGTGCAAAGTGAGAGGTGAGCGCCGAGCACTGTCGCGGTGGCCGCGCATCCACGCGAGATCTCTTCGACGGCGATCACGAGTTGGCGAGTGGAGCCGCCGCTGCCGCCGTACTCTTCGTCTATTCCGAGTCCCAGAAGACCCAGCTCCGCGAGTCCACGTATGTTCTCCCAGGGAAACTCGGCAGTCTCGTCGTACCCGGCGGCGCGTGGAGCGAGCTCGGAGTCGGCGAACTCGCGCACCATATTACGCAGCATGATCTCTTCTTCTGTGAGTAGGAGTTCGGTCATGGTCCAGGCTCCGGGTGTGTTCTTGTCAACGGCGTTTTTTCAGCGTAGGTGTCTGAGTCTTGCATCAAGAGGCGAACTCGAAGACTCGCATTGAAACCATCTCCGCGGGCTTGGTCTCACTGTGAGCGATTAGTCGGGCCCTTTCAACTGTCTTACGACTAAATGCCTGCTCACCGCAACGGGAGCACACAATTGCCGGTACACCGCCAATCAGCACATACTGCCCATCGACTTGAAATACCTCATCCACCAACTCATGGTGATTCTCCTCGGAATGACAGACTGGACATGTCGTCATGTTTACCTTCTCCTCGAGTAGTCGATCCATTCGGAAGGACTGGGCTCGTAGATCGTTATGATTCTAACTAAGGACGTCTCGGCTAGCGACACCTGAATGTGCAGCGGTCTCTTTGATTGCGTGAAACCCAAGATCAGGCAACTGGGGGAGTACTTATCTTCAGGATACTCCTCAATTACGACTGCATGAAGTCCAGCTTGCATAATCTCGAAGTCACTGATGTTTCTCTCAACGACACGCCTGAGCGCATGGCGAGAGAAGTCGAAACTACCCGAGCTTAACTGCGATCGAACTTCCTCTAATGCCTTCACTATGGGCTGCTTGCACAGCTAGAACGGGGCGAACTCTTGCTGCTCCCCGAAGACGGACCTGAAGACATCGGAGATCTCTCCCAGCGTGGCGTATGCCTCGACGGCTTCGACGATTGCTGGCATAGTGTTCTCCGACCCTTGGGCCACGTCTTCCACTCGCGCCAGGGCAGCGGCGACTGCCGAGTCGTCGCGGTCTCTTTTGACTTGGGCTAGTCTATCGAGCTGTCGCTGAGTCTCTGACCTGTCGATCTTCTGGAGCTGCTCTATTGGAGGGGTAGGGGCCTGGAAGCGGTTGACGCCGACGACAACCCGTTCTCCGTCCTCTACCTTCTGCTGGTGCCTGAACGCGCTCTCGTGGATCTCCTGGATCTGGTAGCCCCTGTCCAGAGCGGACAGCGCGCCGCCCATTTCGTCGATTTGCCGGATGTAATCGAATGCCTTTTGCTCGACCTCGTCGGTCAAGCTCTCGATGTAGTATGAGCCTGCAAGCGGGTCCACGGTGTTGGCGACACCCATCTCGTAGGCGAGAATCTGCTGAGTTCTGAGTGAAAGCTGCACCGACTCCTCGGTTGGAAGAGCAAGCGCCTCATCTTTGGAGTTGACGTGCAGGGATTGTGTGCCTCCGAGGATTGCCGCCAGGGCCTGGATTGTGGTGCGTATGACGTTGTTGTCGGGCTGCTGGGCTGTGAGCGTGACGCCGGCGGTCTGGGTATGGAAGCGACACGTCCACGACCTGGGGTTCTCGGCTCCGAACCTCTCGCGCATGATATTTGCCCACATTCGGCGGGCCGCCCTGAACTTGGCTACCTCCTCGAACAGGTGGCTCTGCGCGACGAAGAAGAAGCTCAGGCGTGGCGCGAACCTGTCCACGTCGAGTCCGGCGTCCACGGCAGCCTGCACGTATGAGATCGCGTTGGAGAACGTGAAGGCAAGCTCCTGCGCGGCGGTGGCTCCTGCTTCGGCCATGTGGTAGCCGCTGATGCTGATGGTGTTCCATC
>JAAXHZ010000110.1 GCA_012270625.1 Dehalococcoidia bacterium
GTGTTACTCCCTTCGTCTTCTTGAGACGGGGCACTTGTTGAGAGAGCCACCTGATTCCGTCTCGCCTTTGGTCTTAGCAATGGGAGACCGAGGAATCTACGGCAGAACCACCTCCCACCGAAAAGTTCGCAAATCGGTACGCCTCGGCCCACCAGACTTGACGAAATCAAGAACTTTCTCTTTGTCGTTCACGCTGGACGTGTAGGTAGACCCTGCCCACTCCGTCCGGCGCTAGCTGGCCACCAAAGGCCAAGCTGGTATTGACTTCGTGCCGCTTTTGTAACTACACTTGCGTAGTATTGAGACAAGTGACTGCGTTTGCGTTGGACGTGGGATCAGGCAAAGAGCGAGGCGAACCTTCGAGCGCACGGCCTCGGCTTCGAGGCCGCGGTCTTAGTGTTCGACGACCCTCTATCGGCGACCCGGGAAGACCCATATCAATACGAGCAAAGGTGGCGGACCATCGGCATGGTGGGCACTCAGGCCGTGATGGTGGTCCATACTTGGCCGAACCTCGACAGCGAAACCGGCGATGAGGTCGGACGCATCATCTCCGCGCGTAAGGCGACAAGACGTGAGAGGGAGGCTTATGAAGAAGGACAGTACTGAGCTACCGTCAGACGTTCAGAAGCAAATACGGGCGCTGGAAACCCTGCCCGAAGATCAAATCGACACCACCGACGCCCCTGAGATTCTTGACTGGTCCGACGCCAGACGCGGAGTCTTCTACCGGCCGGTGAAGCAGCAGATTACGCTGAGGCTCGACGCAGACATCATCGCCTGGTTCAAAGCTCAAGCTCGTGACGGACGCGGATACCAGACAGATATCAACGGAGCCCTCCGTGAGCACGTCCACAGGACCACCCGTTCGGTCAAACAACCCTGACGGTCGGGAAGGCGATGAGCCGACCTGGAAGTTAACGGGTAAGGTTGCGTTAGATAGCAGAGGATCCAGCACAGCTTATTTCAGCGGAGGCGCAGGTGGCACACGGTATCAGTCCTGGCGACAGTCGAAGGGGTGGCTTGAACGACGAGAAGTCTGAGGTCGCTCCGGAAACGGACTACAACGCCCCTACATCCTCCAGTGAGGACACCGGCGACCCCATTCTCGACAAGATTGAAAGGACGAGGACGAAGCTTCTGGACCTGAGCCTGCGTAACCCGTTGCTCAACTACCGCCCACTTAGGTCTAGGGGCGTAGAAGTCATTGACGAAATTCCATCCGCCGTCTTCGACTTCCTGGTGCATAAAGCCCGCTCAATGTCTTTCCTGGTTCGCCAGGACGAGGATCAGCAGATACTCCTTGACCTATCCGCGTCCTCAGATGAAGAGCCTAGTGATGAACTAGACCAACCCGAGGAGGATGAGAACGGCCTTGCTTCGCAGCACACCGATAGCCGCCTGCAAACCAACGAATCCGCCAGCCAACTGCAATCCCGACTTCTCAAGACCCACCACGCCGTAAGCACACTGATTCAAGAACAGGGTGTCAACACCCTCTTCGTTGCCCTCGGAATGGTCGAGTGGTACCCATCCGATGCCAGCAACTTCGTGCGTCGAGCGCCCCTGATACTGGTCCCGGTGGAGATCAACCGGTCTGATGTCCGAGGAAGATTCCGCATCGCTTATACAGGCGGGGAACTGGGGGCCAATCTCTCGTTCATGGAGAAGGTGAAGAACGACTTCGGAATAGATATACCCGGCCTGCCCAGTGATGAGGACCTTGATGTGGACCGGTACTTCGACGAAGTTGCGAGCCGCATAGAGGAGTTGGACCGCTGGTCCGTAGACCGTAGGAGCGTCGTTCTTGGCTTTTTCTCGTTTGGCAAATTCCTCATGTACAGAGACCTCGATCCAACCACATGGCCTGACGGGACTAGGTATGGCCCTCGCGAGAGCGGCATCATACGCGCCCTCTTTGGAGGTGGATTCTCGGAACCTGACCCCAAAATTGGCGAAGGAGACCGACTAGATGATCACCTCAGTCCCGAGGACATCCACCATGTCGTGGACGCCGACTCGTCGCAGGCGCTGGCAATCTTCGACGTCAACCAGGGCCGCAACCTCGTCATCCAGGGTCCTCCGGGAACAGGCAAGTCTCAGACGATCATGAACATCATCGCGGAGGCGGTAGGCAACGACAGAAAAGTCCTGTTTGTCTCCGAGAAAATGGCCGCACTTGAAGTAGTCAAGCACCGACTGGACAGCATCGGCCTTGGCGTAGCCTGCCTTGAGCTGCACAGCCACAAGACCACGAAGCGGTCCGTCCTCGACGAATTGAAGAAGGCGCTAGACCTAGGCGCACCGATAGTCGACGGGATAGAGGACGACTTCGCTGGGCTTGCCCGCCTTCGGAACAGACTCAACGCGTACGCCGAAGCGGTTAATGCATCGGTTGGCGAATCCGGGGTTTCCCCATATACGGCATATGGCGAACTCATTCGGATTCGCGACCAAGAGCATGAGGGCACTCCGCTGCCGCGTGTGGACATAGCCGGCATCGGCTCGTGGAAGGCGTCCGATTTCGAAGCGAAGCTTGGGGTGGTCTCAGAGTTTCAGACCAGGCTCGCGCGGGTTGGGGTTCCTGAGCAGCACCCCTTCTGGGGCTCAAAGCTGCGCATGCTGCTGCCGGACGGTCAGGCGGTCCTGAAGGAGCGGATTGATAGCGCTGTCGAGTCACTGGGGACGACGACAAAAAACGTACACGACCTCGCTGGCGCCTTGGGGCTGGACACGCCTGAAGACCTTACGCATACGGGCATCTTGCTCGCCGTTGCCCTCCGAGCGGCGAAGGCTCCTGACATCCTGGGCGTTGATCTATCTGCATTCGAGCAGATCTCTCAGCGCGAGGTGATGAAACACCTCGTGGACGCCGGGACAAGGTGGGGCGCGCTGCACTCCGCTTATGACAACATCTTAGAGCCCATCTCATGGGATGCTCATGTGCACCGGATTCATGACACCCTCTCTACCGTCGGGCACAAGTTCCAATCCTGCGCCCAACCCGAATTCCACATTGCCTCCAATAACCCGAGCATATCCTGGGAATGGATAGACACGGGATCGAAATCGCTCAAGACGCTTATTGAGCTAGTTCAGCGACTGGCTGAGGCCCTAGGATTGAGTCCACCGGAAGATACGACACAGGTTGCAGGTCTCATGCCTGTAGCCGAACGAGCGGCAAAGGCCCCCAACATCCAAGGCGTTAACCTACGCGCATTCGAGCAGAAGTCCCAACGCGACGCGATGAAGCGCCTTGTCGACGCCGGTGAATCTTGGGTTGGACTGCATTCTCGGTACGACGACCTGTTGGATCCAGGGGCGTGGGATGCAGACGTCCGAGAGACGCATGACGCCCTCTCGACAGTTGGACAAAGGCCTTGGAGATTCCTGTCTCCGGGCTACCGACGTGCCCAAAGGCATCTCTCGGAACTGTGCCTCATGGCACGCCCCGACAGAGTCGAGGACCGGATAGCGACCGTGGACGCAATTCTTCAGGAGCAGGAGCGTCGGCGCACGTTTGAGCGGTTGTCCCCGGTTGCCGGAGTTGTTCTTGGAACGAAGTGGGAGGGTCAAGATTCCGATTGGGGGGCCGTTGGCCAAATCGTAGAGTGGGCACTTGCCCTATTCACTGACGTGGACAGCGGCTATATAGCGATTGACACTGTAAGGCACCTGCGTGACGACATCTACGCAAAGGAGATAGAGGGTCTGTTGAGGGAGGTTGCTAAGGCCACCGATTCCCACTCTGACCGCATTGAGACCCTTTCTTCCATCATCGCATTGGACATCGAGGGCGGGACCGGACTCCTGTCCCTTAGCTTTGCCCAACAGGGTGACATCCTCGACATCTTGGCCAAAGAGAACGACGATCTTGCCCAAGCCAACGTCAGCCTCTCCGCGTTATTCAGAACCGAGCCGCCAGCTGGCGTCGAACGGCAAATCGAGGTTCTGGATAGGATTTTGGAGGAGCAGGAGCTTCGGCGCACGTTTGAGCGGTTGTCCCCGGTCGCCGAGGTTGCCCTGGGATCGAAGTGGAAGGGTACGGATTCTGATTGGAACGCCATCGACCAGATCATTGAATGGGCGCTAGCGCTGTTCACGGACGTTGACGGCGGCGTCATACCGATTGACGCCACCAGGTCACTTCGTGACGACATAGGCTCAGAGGTCGTGGGCCGCCTGACGGATGAGGCCAGGGCAGCGGTGGACTCTCACATCAAACGCCTAGACGCGCTTCAAGCCTTCCTGGAAATGGACAACTCAAAGCGATTCAAGGATTCCGCCCGTGTCAGCTTGACCAATACAGAAGCCCCGCAGCTCGAAGGGATGGTAACTCTACCTTTTGCGGCCCAGGGCGAAATCCTCGCCGGTTGGTCGGCCGGGATAGATGGCATCCATGACCTCGTGGGATTCAACAGCGCGGCCCGTGAAGCTGTGGAGGAAGGGCTGAGGTCGCTCGTGGAGGTCGGGGCGGAGTGGTCGGAGGCGGCTGACCATCTGACAAGCGTATTTGAACGAGCGTGGTATGAGCATGTCCTGTCCCGCGCTCTGACGGGACGGTCCGCCCTTTCGGGCTTTGTCGGCGACATACATGAGCAACTGATAGGACAGTTCTGTTCGATGGACGAGCTAGCGCTGGACCACAATCGCGCCCGGGTGGCCTATTCCCACTGGTCGCAGCTTCCCAAGTACGACGGCGGTGGACAACTTCGGACTCTCAGGAGGCAGTTTGAGAGGAAGCGCGGCCATCTTCCAGTCCGCCAGTTGATGGTTCAAGCAGGGAATGCCATTCAGGCCATTAAGCCCGTATTCATGATGAGTCCAATGTCCATAGCGACGTACCTGCCTCCAGGAAGCGTCACCTTCGATCTCGTAGTGTTCGATGAGGCTAGCCAGGTTAGACCAGTGGATGCGCTTGGAGCTCTAATGCGCGCTGACCAGTCTGTAGTGGTGGGTGACAGCAAGCAGCTGCCGCCGACCAGGTTCTTCGACATCGTTACACAATCTGACGACGACGATGAAGAACATGTGGTAGCGGAGATGGAGAGCATATTGGGACTGTTCCGCGCTGAGGGCGCGCCGGACAGGATGCTGAGATGGCATTACCGAAGCCACCACGAATCTCTGATAGCCGTGTCGAACCGAGAGTTCTACGATAACGGGCTGGTGGTTTTCCCCAGCCCTGACTCCAGTAGGGAGAATATCGGCCTCAGGTATCACCACCTTCCAGATACCCAATACGACCGCGGGAGAAGCAGCACAAATCGTAAAGAGGCTGCTGCTGTGGCGACACAAGTCATGGAACATGCCAGATACAGTCCTGGATTGACGCTCGGTGTGGCAGCATTCAGCTCCGCGCAGAGAGAGGCCATACAAGACGAGTTAGAGAGACTCCGCCGCCAAGACCTCTCCTGCGAGGCGTTCTTCAAGGACCATCCCGAGGAGCCGTTCTTCGTCAAGAATCTGGAAAACGTCCAGGGCGACGAAAGGGACGTCATATTCATTAGCATCGGATACGGGCGGGACGCCGAGGGGCGGGTTGCCATGAATTTTGGACCGCTGACAGCGGAAGGCGGGGAGCGGCGACTGAACGTTCTCATCACCAGAGCTAAGCGGCGTTGCGACGTTTTCACGAATCTGCGCGCCGCCGACATCGACCTGAATCGAACCACTTCTCGCGGTGTTCGAGCCTTGCAGACCTTTTTGGCCTACGCGGAGACCGGCGTTCTGGAGGATGTGGCTGGCGAGTCGGGGCGTGAGATAGATTCGCCGTTCCAGAGGGCGGTGGCGACCAAGCTTCGCTCCCGGGGATACGACATACATGAAGAGGTGGCTACAGGCGGCAAGTTCATAGACCTCGCGGTTGTGGACCCGGAACAGCCTGGGAGATACATCCTCGGAATCGAGTGCGACGGAGCCTCTTACCACAGTTCTAGATGGGCGAGGGATAGGGACAGGCTCAGGGAGCAGCACCTGCGGAATCTCGGCTGGAGCCTTTACCGGATTTGGAGCACTGACTGGCTCCACAATCCGGAGCGCGAGCTGAATCGCGCCGTCGAAGCCATCGAGCAGGCGAAGACGGCTATTCCTACTGCTCGCCAGATGCAGAACAAGAACAGACCGCACATTGGGCGGGATGACGGGGGAGTTGTGGCGAGCGCTTTAACCGCCCAGCGATACGAACTGGCGCAACCTTATGTGGACATCCGTGATTACGAGCTTCACGAAGTTCCAGGATCGTTCCTTTTTGGCCCCATCACTGAGATTGTCCGGGTCGAAGGCCCCGTACACGTGAGCGAGGTGCGACGCCGTATCGCCGATGCTGTAGGTGTGGCAAGAATCGGTCACAGGATCAGGCAGAATCTTGACTGGGCTATTGGTAATGCAGTGCGCAGAGGAATGATCTTGAAGAGAGGTGGGTTCCTTTGGAGCACTGAGATGGACGTTCCCGTCGTGCGCGATCGTGGAGCAGTTCAGGGGAAAAGAATCGAGATGGTTGCGCCGGAGGAAATCGCCCAAGCCCTCAAAGTGATTGTGCAGCACTCATATGGGATGGACCGGAAGGAGGCGGCGATAGGGGCAGCTAGAGTCTTGGGATTCAGAAGTGTATCCAAGAACACCGAGAACCGAACGCTAGAAGTCCTTGGAGTTCTGATCGAAAGTGGAGACCTCGTGACTACGGGCACTCAAGTGACGACAGCCAACCAGTAGGAAACGGCAGTAGGTGGCTAGTATAAATGTCCGGAGCGATCTGAGCAGGCACCGCACATCTGCGGTCGAGCGGGAGCGCCGAGAATCCCCAATCAGGAGATGAACATGAGCAGAGCCGAAGTAGAGCGCGCCATCATCACCGCACAGAAGCACGTAGCCGAGTTTCAACCCAACCCGCCCAAAGGCCGAGTGCAGACAAAGGCCCCTGTCAACAACCACGAGACCAGTACCCGCTACATCCTCATTGACCCTATCCTGCGGACCCTGGGCTGGGATATTTCCAACCCAGCCGAGTGCATAGTCGAATACGAAGTAGCTCGCAGGGGCAACTACCCGGCAACCCGGGTGGACTACGTGCTGAAGGACCCTACCGGCGAACCAGCCATCGTGATTGAAGCCAAGCGTATCGATGTCGAGTCCCATGACGACCTTGCGTTGAACCAAATGGAGCGCTACTTGCAGAGCATCCCAACCGCCACGACGACCGTAGTGACGAACGGCCAGTATTAGAACATCGCCAAGCGGGAAGGGAACGGCTGGAAGGCTGAATCCAGCCGCCCACTGGGACTCCACTACGAGAAGATTGGTGAGAATGCCCAGCGGCTGTGGGACTCTCTATCGAAAGAAGTCGTGGAACAGACACGCGCCAAGCGGAGCGGTAACTTCGGTGCAGCCGCAAGCAACCGCCGTCGGTACGGAAGAAGAAGATAAGGAACCTGCGCCTCCAGAACGCTGACGTGGACCCTAGAGACTGGACAGGTGACCAATTGAGAATTCACCGATCCCGGAGAAAACGGGCCAGCGTGTCGTTGATGACGCTTTCGTGGCTGCGGTCGCTGTCGGAGTCAGATTTCATGCCAGAACAACTGTCCTCGTTGCGCTCATGCTGAAGGAGCTAAGGCCATGGGCGGTTTCTACGCAGTGGGCAGGGTCTGATAGCGCTCAACCCGTATTCTGTCTTCACCCTTGCGCGCTTGAGCCAAGTCATAGGCGGTCTGACGGCTCAGCCAGAAATCAGCGCTGGACCATCCGGCCTTCTCTAGGCGGATGGCCATGTCGGGCGAAATCCCCGCGTGACCGTTCAACACTCGCGAAAGGGTATGGCGGGCAACTCCCAGAACCTCCGCTGCCTCGGTAACGGTCAGGCCAAGGGGGGCTAGGCAGTTCTCCCTAACGCTGAGGCCCGGATGGGGCGGATTCTTCATAGGCATGGTATCTCCCTCCCTGTTAGTGGTAATCGACGAGATCAACGTCGTACACGTCGCCAGCTTCAAACCTAAAGGTGATCCGCCAGTTGCCAGCAATCGAAATACTCCACAATCCTCTTCGGTTCCCTCTGAGTGGATGTAATCTGTATCCCGGCAGATCGAGATCGCTCGGCTTGCCGGCGGCATCCAGGTCTGCTAGGGCGAGAGCGATTCGGGCCAACTGGTTGGCGGCTATCCTGCTGGGGTCGTCTCGCTCGTAGAGCCGCCTCAGCCCTCGGTGGCGAAACGAACGGATCATGAACTGATTATACCGTGTACCGGTACAGTCATCAATTAATTCGCTAATCTGCTCCGCACTGGCACTGACACGTGTCGGTTGCCCACCGGGACGCCCGATAGTTACGCTCGAAGCATGGCCCTTTCCAACTGGCAGTTGCTCGACGCTCTCAGCCGAATGCCGTTCGTCGAATCGACGGAACTGGCTCTCATCCTGGGCGAGCCTCACGCGACCGTCCACCGCAGACTCTCCGAGTTGCTGGACGACGACATCGTGGGGAAAATCACCCACGGCACCGTGCATCTACCGTCGAGCGGGAGATACTGCCTGACGGCCAGTGGCGTCAGAGAGGTAGCCGAATTCCTCGACTTCACCACTCCCTCGGACTTCGTGCGGGCCTACCCCATGTCCAGGTGGTGCGCCATGGTCTGGCCCTGCGCAGGCGCTCCCTCCACGAACGGCTGCGGGCCATTGCCCAGTACGACTCCAGCCGACGCCCCGACGTCGTGCTCATCCTGGTTCCCAGCTTGTGGGAGCGAAGGCTGACGGGGAGGTTCTGCGAAGGGGTCTATCTCAGGGACTTCTTCGTCGCCGTGGAGTCCAGGACCACCTTGGAACGACGGAACCGCAGCGTCTGGCAGGAGACCACGGGCCTGTCCGGGCACACCTACCACACCCTGGAACAGGTCATCTTCCGAGGCACGCCGGGCAGGAGACGAAGACCCCTCACCACGTCGCCGGAGCGCAAGCGCGCTTCCCTGCCCCATCCCGAGCAGATGGCACAGGATGCGCCGGCCTTCGGCATCAGCCCCTCGGA
>JAAXHZ010000111.1 GCA_012270625.1 Dehalococcoidia bacterium
CGCCGCTGAACAGGTAGTCGCCGATGGCCTCGATGACCTCGTCCCTGCTGATCGCGCCGTCGCCATCGTCGTCATAGGGTATGCCCAACAATAGCTGGACGGCCTCCGTGCTGCCGTTGCCATCGGCATCTTGAGCCACGCCGCCCGCGATGTCCACAGTCACGGCGCCGATGGCGTTCGGTATGACATCGAACGTGTAGGTCAAGTAGCCGTCGCTGCCGACGAGGTTGCTCGCGAAGCTGTTGACCACGCTGACATCATCGACGGCAAAGCCGAATACAGGCTTGCTGAATGTGGCTGTCACGGGGATAGGTGAGTCGATCCTGACTTGGACGTTCGCTGAGGCGACGCTCATCGTTACCATCGGCTGGCTGCAGTACGGCAGGCCGAGCTGATCGAGGTCGTTTTCTGTCACAGCTCGCAGCTCATCAGGTATGCATCCGGTCATCTGGTTCTGCGAGAGCCACAGCTGTTCTAGGTTGGGCAGGCTGCCTAGCGAGTTGGGAATTGCGCCAGTTAGCTGGTTACCGATGAGTCTCAGCGACCTCAGATTGGATAGATTGCCCAGTTCAGCCGGTATCGTCCCCCTCAGGTCTCTATTCTCCAGGTACAATCCCGTGACACGTGCGGGAGTTCCGTGCACTGTGACGCCATCCCAGTCCTCCATTGGAGTGCTTGCCGACCAGTTCAGTGTCGTGCTGTCGGCTAGGGTATCGCGCGCATCGAGTAGCGCAGCGCAGTCGAACACCATCCCAGGATTGTTGGCAGGATCGTTCAGCACGCCTGCGGTGGCACAGACACTCAGTAATGTATTCTTGATCTCAACCTCTGGAAAGCCCTCAGCACGGTGAGTCTCAAATAGTTCGTAGAAGTCATCAACGGTCATCCCAAAGGCGACCTCGAACGCTCTTTCCCAAGAACTCCTTGGCAACATCAAGGTGTGGTAATTGGTCAATCCTTGCAGCCCAACTCGAGATGCCAACAGTTCCACTGCCGCAAAGCCGCAATTGTAGAGGCACCGAATGAGTTCTGAATCTAAGCTCGGTAAGTCCTCTACGTCAGCCAGAGTAGTATCCAATTCTGAGACCACACTCAAATATCCGGCTCTCATAAGTTGGTATGACGATCCGTTTGCTTCGGACATCGCTAGGGTGACGTACAACTCCGCCATTCCTTCGGCGAGCCAATATGGCTTGTACTGAGGGTTCCTATTGAACCATGAGGAGTCTGTTGTCAAACCAAGCAAGTCGATTTGATATACGGTATGGACCATTTCATGTGCGGCAGTGCGTGTCATCCAATCCAGATACCACGACTTGGTTTCATAGTCTGGGCGTGTCCTGATGTACATAGAGTTTGGAGCTGCTGTCCCACCCATGCTCCCTGACCAGAGCTCAATGGCGGCGTCCACTGGCCACCCAGTCTCCGTCGCATACGCGCATCCGAGATTTGTGGCATCGTGATCAACGTAGAATCTCACCTCTTCTGATGACTCGGGTAACCCGGTCCGACCGGCGAATTGGTAGAGCAGGTGAACACCTCGGATTGTCGCCTCTATCTCTGCAGTTCGGACGTCGTCGGTTACGACCCACTTTATGAATGGCGGCATCATCTCGTACTCGGACATCAGTCCAGGATCCAAGTCGGAACCGGCGACTCCATCGGCACAGGTGACTGTCGCCTGGGCATAGACAGGGGCCGCATCCCAGGTCGCCACTGCCACGTTTAACATCACGATGGCAGCTAAGGCTGCTGTTGGAATGACGGCCCTGAGGAGTTTCATGCGATCCCTTTTCTTCTCCCAGAGGTTCATGTTCTTCGTCCGACCGATGTGGGCACGGTGCTCCAGTCTGTTATGCAACATTTCAGGGCACATGTCATGGGACTTAGAACTATGAATCCTTGTGTTCAAGTTTCATGAAAGCCCGGTGGCAATCATGCGCGAGAGTACTAGGGTGGACTAAGAGCGCGGACGATGCAACCTGTCAGCCCTGATGAAGAGGGGACTTTCGATCCCGCCTGCTAATCTATGAGAGCATCTGTATCTCATGCGCGACTGACAATCGCCTGCGCACGAAGTACAATGGGCGCCATCCTGACTGCTGAGGTCCGTCACATGAAACTTGCCCTACAGTACGAAATGCAGAGGCCGTCGCTTGATGACCACAAGGTGCTCGCAGAGACGATGGAGCAGTGCATACTGGCCGACGAGGTGGGGTTCGACTACCTCTGGTTCGTCGAGCACCATTTTCTGACCGGGTTCTCGGCGTCTCCCTGTCCAGACCTTGTCTATGCGGCGCTCAGTCAGCGGACCAAGCAGATCAGGCTTGGTCTGGGCGTGGTCATACTGCCGTATCACCATCCGAACCGCGTGGCTGAGCGCGTGGCGATGCTGGACCACCTGTCAGAGGGCAGGGTGGACTTCGGCACCGGACGCTCCGCGCCATATGAGCTTACAGGCATGGGCATAGATCCCAGGGACAGCAGGGACATGTGGGAAGAGTCGCTCACCATGGTCCCGAGGATATGGGAGTCGGACTGGTTTGAGTACGAGGGCAAGTTCTGGCAGGTGCCATCCCGTCAGATACTCCCAAAGCCCTACCAGAAGCCGCATCCGCCGATCTGGGTGGCCGCGCTCCAGCCCTCGACCTACGAGATCGCGGCGTCGAAGGGCATCGGCGTGCTGGCGTTCGGCTCCAGCGCTCCCAGCTCGCTCGAACCCCACATCAAGGCATACAGGGAGAACGTCAAGAACGCAAACCCGGTGGGCGCGTTCGTCAACGACCAGTGGTGCAACTCGACCCTCGGAATCTGCCTGGACGACAACCGCGAGGCGCGTGAGCTAGGCGCGGCGTCGCTGAAGAACTTCTTCGGCCCAGACAGGCCGTACGTGCAGGGTCAGAAGGACGTGTACGCCAGACTGCTCGAGCAGTGGGGCGGTGTGCCAGATCATCTCAAGCAGAATTTTTCGAGATACGTCCAGAGAGATGAGGAAGAAGAGGAGGTCACCGACGTCCTCGACTTCTCAGGCGGTCAGGCGATCGCGCACAAGGTATGGGAGGACCTCGACGCCGACACCCTGGCCGATCGCGGCGTAGTCATCGCGGGCGACCCGGACAGCTGCATCGAGGGACTGAAGAAGCACGAAGCAACTGGCATCGACCAGATGATGATAATGATGCAGACCGAGACCATCCCCCACGAGAAGGTGATGAGGTCTATCGAGCTGTTCGGCAAGTACGTCATTCCCGAGTTCAAGAAGTCCGAGGCCGCTGCTGCCGTGGGAGACTAGCCCGTGAAGATAACCGGCATCGAGACGTTTCAGCTATCCTCGCCACTGGAGAGGCGCTTCGGCTGGTCTCAGGGCTGGATAGACCGCCGGATCGTGAGCCTGGTCAAGGTCAGCACGGACGAGGGTATAGTCGGATGGGGAGAGGGCGCCGGAGCGGACGTGATCGACGGGATGCTCGCACCCGCGCTGATCGGTCAGGACCCTACCAATCGTATTGGACTGTGGCAGCGGATGTTCCACGTCCTCTACAACGGCAACATCGCAGTTGGGCTTGGCGGGTCGGCCATCAGCGCGGTTGATACCGCGCTGTGGGACATCACCGGCAGGGCGTTGGGTCAGCCGATTTACAGTCTGCTGGGCGGCAAGGTCCGCGACCGGGTCGCGGTGTACGCCACCGGACTCTACTATACAGAGGGTGAGTTTCCTACCAGGCTGCTGGACGAGGCGTGCGGGTACGTCGAGGCGGGCTTCATGGGCATGAAGACCAAGGTCGGCGGTCTGACCATGGACGAAGACTTGAAGAGGGTCGCCGCGCTGCGCGAGGCGATCGGGCCGGATGTCAAGCTGATGGTGGATGCCAACCAGGCGTACAACGCGACCAGCGCGATCCGGATCGGCCGAAGGCTGGAGGAGTACGATCTCGTCTGGTTCGAAGAGCCGGTGAACGCGCAGGACATCGAGGGATACCTACAGGTCAAATCTGCGCTTCCAATGGCGATAGCCGGAGGCGAGAACCTGCGCACTCGCTACGAGTTCTCGCAGTTCCTGGCGCGGCGCGCGTACGACATTGCCCAGCCTGACGTGGTCAACGTCGGCGGCGTGACCGAGATGCGCAACGTCGCGATGACCGCGAACACGCACGGCATCCAGGTCAACCCGCACGTGTGGGGATCGCCGGTCATGATAGCCGCGAGTCTGCACGTCGCGGCCACGCTGCCTCCGTGTCCGCCGTCAGGGACGCCTGAGCCGTTCGTGCAGGAGCCGGTGATGGAGTTCGACCGGACGCCGTCCGGGATCCGCGAGGGCCTGATGGAGACCCCGTTCGACCAGGTGGACGGCTACCTGTCGGTTCCAGAAGGCCCGGGCCTGGGCGTCGAGATAGACGAGGATGCCGTCAGGCGGCTGGCGGGGTAGGGGTCTCTGCGATCATGGCCACTCGTCGAGTTCCCGGTAAATATCCTCGTTAGTGATGGGCGGCGCATCGGGAGGAACTCGGAACACCGGTACATCGTCTATACACTTGATAAGTCGAGTCTCAGAGTTCGCAAGGTCAACTTTCGCTACGCAGTTCTCCGATGCTCGATCAAGCTCTGCATAACGATCAGTGCTAGTGATAGGTCGGTTTGTCATATCTCTCTCACAGAAACGGATGCAGGCAGACACATTTCGGTCTAGGTTATTCCCAAGTGAGTATCCATGTGAATCCACCACCCAATGTGTAACCGTCCCATAGGCGGTGTGAT
>JAAXHZ010000112.1 GCA_012270625.1 Dehalococcoidia bacterium
CCGACTTTGAGGGACTTGATGCCGGTGCGCTCGCGCTCCCGAGACTCAAGGCTCGCGATGTACTGCTGGGCGTTGAGCGCCGTGTCGCGGACCGTGTCCATGTCCGAGGAGAATCCGGGTCGGATCACCTTGCCGTCTCCGGGCGACACTGGCGGATCGTCGGTAATGGCTGAGCGAATCAGCGTTACGACTTCGGATGTGTCCCTGATCCCGTTCGAGACGAACTCCACGGACTGGGCGTCATCGTCCTCGGTCAGAATTCCTTTCACGTGGGGAGCGGCCTCCAGGCTTGCGGCGAGCGACACCAGGTCGCGCGGCGTCGCGCCGAATCCGCGCACGCGGTTCAGAAGCCGCTGGATATCCGAGACTGTGTCAAGAAGCGCGATGATGCGCTCCCTGCGTATGCCGCTCCTGTGAAACCAGGTCACTGCCCCCTGTCTCCGTTGGAGCTCTTCGAGGTCCAGCAGCGGGTGACCGACCCAAGACCTCAGAGTGCGCCCACCCATCGATGTCCTGGTACGGTCTAGCACCGAAAGAAGGGAGGCAGAAGTGTCTCCCCATCGTCCTCCCTCGAACAGCTCGAGGTTGCGGCGTGTCTGTGGGTCGAGAACCATGTGCCGCTCGGTGGAGTAGGTGCGCAGCGCGGTCAACTTAGCCGAGCTCGGCCCCTGGGTCGTGGTCAGGTAGTCGATTATCGCGCCCGCGGCCCTGACCGCCAGTGGCAGCCTGTCGCAGCCGAACGCTTCCAGGCTGCTCACTTCGAAGTGGCGCTTCAGCGACTCCTCAGCCCAATCCGGGTCGAATGACTCTGCTCCGACAGGTGTCACGGTCGTGTCTTCACCTGCCTGGATTGCGCTGTCGCACCCAGTGACCAGCAGCTCTGCCGGTTCGAGTCTGACCAGCTCTACCGCCAGCTCTGCCGCAGGGATCTGGGTCGTCGCGAACTCGCCCGTGGTAATGTCCGCGTAGGCTATGCCTGCGAGGTCGCCATCCAGGACAGCCGCGGCCAGGTAGTTGTTGGACTTCCCGTCGAGCAGAGACTCCTCCAGGATTGTGCCGGGAGTGACGACGCGCACCACTTCCCTGTCCACTATCCCGCGAGACTTGGCGGGATCGGACGTCTGTTCACATATGGCGACCTTGTAGCCCTGCCTGATTAGCCTGGCGAGGTACGGCTCCAGCGCATGGTAGGGTATCCCAGCCAGCGGCACCCTGGAGCCTGCCCCGAACTCCCTGGACGTCAGCGCAATCTCAAGCTCGCGCGAAACCACTCGGGCGTCGTCATCGAAGGTCTCGTAGAAGTCGCCCATCCTGAACAGCAGGATGGCGTCCTGATGCTCGCTCTTGATGCGCAGGTACTGTCTGCGTGCCGGGGTAGTCATCTTCAGAGTATCCCAGCGTCATTCTACGCCCCATAGCCGCGAAGCTGAAAGCGAAAAGAGACACATGAGAAAATTGCATAAGCGCAATTCCCGCGTTCGCGGGGACAAGCTTTCGAGGAGTGAGTGGAGAGGGATTAAGAGTGAGATTCCCGCGACCATCCCAGTGATGACGCATCCGTGACTTGTGAAATCTTGGTGAGATGGTCGGGAACCGTCCTTCGACGGGTTCGGGGCGAACGGTGCAGTCTAGTCGTCCTTCCAGAAGCGCTCTTCCTTGACCTCGTAGCCCTTGGGGATCATCCGGTCTTTGACGTCCTCGATCATTCCAGGATGTCCGCAGGCGTACACGATCGTGTCTGCCGGGGTTAGGCCGGCGCGCTCAGCGTAGGCTTCGACTATGGTGTTGACCCTGCCCGTCTCGCCATTCCAGTGAGCGTTTGGCTTTTCGTCGGGACGGCTGATCGTCGGTACGAAGGTGACGAGGTCGGGGAGATCCTCGGAGAGCCGCTTCAGCTCCGCGTCGTACGCGAATTCGTCCGCATAGCTCGCGCCCATCAGTACGTGGAAGCGGTGTCCGGACCGGCCGTCCCGCAGGTACTGTCTAATGATGCTGACGTATGGCACGACGCCGGTCACGGTAGCTACGAACAGCTGATTCGGCAGGCTGGGATCCAGGACGAAGATCCCCTTGGCCCTGGGGCGGATGGTGACTGTGTGACCCTCTTTCAGGTTGTGCAGAAGGGGAGTGAGGTTCCCGTCCGGCGGCGGCACGAGCTCGACGAACAGCTCGAGCTCGTCTTCATAAGGCGCGGACACGATAGAGTAGGCACGTTCGATTCCGTCCACTCCTATCGTGCAATACTGCCCGGGCTTGAACTGGTAACCCTCCGGTTTCTCGATCCATATCTTCCATAGATCGTGGGTTATGTCCACGCGGGCGGTGATAGAAGTGGTGGCTAATTTTGGACGTTGAGTTCTCCTGCGAGTCGTTGTCAAAGTATGGTTACTCCCTAGTTGTTCAGTCTGCGGCGGCCTGGGTGGCCATGTGGGCCAGCCGAACCGGAATCAGCGGCAGTGTCGGTACGTTCAGCATCGGGTCGGGGTGCTGGCTCTGGGCCAGTGCGGTCGCGAGGTCGCCGAACAGGGTGGTGATGGAGACAAGACCGCGCTGCGGCCCGCTCAGGTCTGCGATTCCAGCCGCGCTGCCCCGGTCGGACATTGCCTCGATCCAGTCACCGGACTCAATGCCGAGCTCGGCGGCGTCTTCGGGGTGTATCTGAATTGTCTCATCCCGCTTTATCGCGTTCCTGCCGTCTATCTGGATGATTTCCAGATCCTCTTCAGGCTGGTGGAGGACACGGCCGTGGGCGAGAAGCATTGGGTAGTCATCGTCCTGACGGGCTGGAGCCACTTCCAGAGACATCGCTGCCAATCTTGGTCGATTTGTCTCCATGTCTTCATAGAGAATGGGGGTGTCCACCATGTCAGCAGCGAGACACGGCCACTGGAGTCCCCCGCTCTCCAGTCTGCCGTATGTGATGCCGCCGTATGCGCTAATGAGGTTGTTCAGCTCGTCGAATATCTGCTCTTCTTCAGTATAGTCGAAGCCGGCGCTGTCCATTCGACGCGCGATCTGTGACAGGATGCGCCAGTCGGCGTCTCCATCTCCCTTGGGGCTGAGCGCAGGCCTGAGAATCTGCACACGTCGCTCCAGGTTGGTGTAGGTGCCCAGGCGTTCGGCGAACGTGAGAGACGGCAGCACGACATCGGCGTGCTCCGTGATCTGGCTGTCGAACGTGGCGTGGGCCACTACAAAGTCGGCCTGCTCGACGGCTTCCACAAAGCCTGCTTGCTCGCCGTCGATGAGTGTTGGGCTGTCTCCTACCAGGTGGAGCGCCTTGATGAGGCCGGACTCCACTGCTCTTGCGACCTCTCGCACTCCAACTCCGGGAGTGTCGGGGATGTCGGCTCCCCATGCTCTGGTGAATCTCTGTCGATTTTGCTCGCGCTCTATTGGGCGCTGTCCGGGCAGGAAGTCCGGTACGCATCCGACGTCCAGCGCGCCCTGATCGTTGGCGCCGGTGCGCAGAGGGTACAGTCCGCCAGAGGCTCTGCCGATATTGCCTGTGACCAAGGCCAAGTTTACGAGCGCTCGCGAACATGTCTCGTGAAGCTCCGCAGGCAGCGTCTCCAACCCGTACAGGATCGCGCCGGGTTTCTCTTCAGCGAAGCTCATCGCTGCCGCGCGGATGTCATCTTGCGCTACGCCCGTAAGGCGTTCAACACGCGCCAGGTCGAATTCCTGGATGATGGAGTTTCTGAACGCCTGAACGTCTTCCACGTACTTGGACAGGAACTCGTGATCGTCGAGAGACTGGTCCCAGATGGCCCGGATCATCCCGCCGATCAGGGCTACTTCACTACCGGGCTTGGGTCGCAGCCACACTTTGGCGTGGCGCGCCAGCTCGGTCTCGCGCTGATCGATAACAATGAGAGTCGCGCCACCGTGGAGTACAGCCCTCTTGATAGGAACGGCTGTGACGTTCTGCTCTTCAGTCATGTTGGACGACACGACCAGGAATCGCTTCGATTCTTCCAGGTCCCAAATCGGATTGGTCGCCGCGCCGTGTCCAAGCTGATTCATCAAGGGTATCAGCATCCCTGGGCGCACGTTCGACGCAGTGTCCACGTTGTTGGCGCTCATGACCACGCGGGCGAACTTCTGGGCGACGTAGGCGTCTTCGTTTGTCACCCTGGGAGATGCGATCAGCGCGTATTGACCGTTCTTGTATTCACTGAGTCTCTCGGCGACCATATCCAGGGCTTCGGGCCAAGTGGCCTCCTGAAGCTGGCCGTTCCGACGGATGAGCGGGGTTCTGATCCGGTCGCGCCGGTTCACGAACTCCAGGCCGAACTTGCCCTTGAAGCACCCCTGTCCCCGGTTAACCGCCGCGTGGCGATCCGGTATTGCGCGGATCATGCGATCGCGCTTGTTGATCTCCAGGGTCATCGAGCAGCCAACGGGGCAGTTCGCGCAGATGGTGTTGACCGTCTCGACAGCCTTGTCCCACTTGTAGTCGCGCTCCACGAGCGCGCCGGTGGGACAGACGTCGATGCAGGCGCCACAGAACTCGCAGCCGGACTCCAGCAGACTGGTCCCCTGCGACGTTCCGATGATGCTCCTGCCGGAGCGCATCTGGAGCGTCAGCGCCGAGTCCCCGCGTACTTCATCGCACACACGCACACAGCGCGCGCAGACGATGCACAGGTTCATGTCCATGTCCCAGTACGGGTCCTGTGTCGCGAGCGGCATGTGGCGGTTGTTGTAGGTCAGGGGGGTGTCCATCTCCATTTCGAGATACCGCACCGTGTCCTTGAGCTCGCAGCGCTCGTTCTTGGGACAGGTAACGCACCGGTCGTTTACGGAGACGTGGCGGAGGCAGATGTCTGCCGGCCCGCACAGCTCGATCCTGTGGCAGGTCAGGCACCCGTGGGGATGCTCTGACAGCAGGAGCTCCATGATCCCCTTGCGCAGGCCCTGAAGCTCCCCGCTGTTGGTCGTAACCCTCATGCCCGGGGAGATGGGAGTCGTGCATGACGCCGGAGAGCCTGGCAGAGCGCGATAGCTGCCGTCCGGGCCGGGCGCCTCAGCGGTGACCACGCACATGCGACACGCGCCGAACGGCTTCATCCCCGGGTAGTAGCAGAGATAGGGGATGTATAGACCTGCGTCCATAGCGGCCTGAATAATCATCTGGCCGGGCTTCGCCGGGATCTCTTGACCGTCGATTGAGATTGTGATGTCGTCAGCCATTCTGCGCTCCGGGTACGAAGTCGAGGGCGTATGGTCGCGTGTTCTTCGGGGCAATGTGTGGGCCAAGGCAGCTGCCGGTTGGACACCTGCGTTCCTCTATGTGAGCGACGAAGTCCGATTCGAAGTGAGTCAGCGCCGATCTGATGGGGCCGAATCCGAGCTGTCCATGACCGCACAACGAGCTTGCTTCCATGGTAGTGCCCACCGACCGCATTAACTCGAGGTCGCCGGGACGGCTCTCACAGCGCGCGATTCGCTCGGTGATCTCCAGCAGGTGCTCCATCCCCAGCCTGCACGGGAAGCACTTTCCGCAGGACTCGAACTGACAGAAGGCCACGAGTATGCGTGTGAGGTCCACGGCGCATACGTCTTCGTCCCCGACGATGATGCCGCCGGAGCCGAGGATGGCGCCAGCGTCCCGCATCTCGTCGAAATCCAGATGGACAGACATGCTGTCAGAGCCGAGGACTCCACCGAGTGGTCCTCCGGTCTGCAACAGCTTGAGATGCTTGCCGTTCGGCACACCGCCTCCGATGTCGTTGATGACTTCGCCGAGTGTCAGCCCCATGGGGACCTCGTATAGGCCGGGGTATTCGACGTTTCCGGTCAGGCAGATAATTGCCGTGCCCGTGCTGCGGTTGACGCCTATGGAGCTGAACCACTCGGCGCCACGTGAGATGATCTCAGGCGCGTATGAGTAGGTCTTGACGTTGTTGATAGTTGACGGGTGTCCCCACACGCCGAATGCGGCGGGGAAGGGCGGTCGGAAGCGTGGCTGAGACCGTTTGCCCTCGATTGCTTCCATGAGCGCGGTCTCTTCGCCCGCGACGTAGGACTCGCCGGTAAGCGCGACCTCTATGTCGAAGCTGAAGTCGGCGCCGAAGATGTTCTCGCCCAGGATACCCGCTTCGTACGCTTGCCTGATGGCTTCCTCGGTGCGGTCTATGGGGCCGTCGTGTCCGTGGCGAATGAATACGATTCCGTTGGTCGCGCGGGTGGCGTACCCGCCTATCATCAGGCCTTCCAGCAGTGTGTGAGGGTCGCTTTCGAGTATGCCCTTGTCGTTATACGCGCCGGGGTCGCCTTCTTCGCAGTTGCACAGCATGTACTTTGGAGGCCCGGGCGACCGCACCATGAAGCTCCACTTCACGCCGGTTGGAAACGCGGCTCCTCCGCGCCCCCTCAGACCAGAATCGGTCATCTCTTTGATGACGTCATCAGGCTCCATCTGGGTGAGCGCCTTGTGGATGCCGGCGTACCCGCCGTTCGCTATGTACTGATAGATGTCGCTTGGCGCGATGTGACCGGCGTTTCGCAGCGCGATTCTCTGCTGGCGGCCTATTCCAGGCAGCTCCTGAAGGTTAGGCACGCCCTGAATGGACTCGTCTCCCAGATACCCGATCGTCTTGTTACCGGGTATCGTCCCTCGAACGATGTAACTATCGACGATTGACGGGACATCTTCGGGAGCGACGTTGCCGAAGAACAGTCTGGATTCTGCGCCGGGTAGAAGAATGTCGATCAGCGGCTCCGCGTAGCACAGGCCGAGGCAGCCGACCTCGTCTATGTTCGCGCTGATCTGGCGGCTGTCGAGCTCGGCCCTGAGCGCGTCTATAACGTCATACGCTCCGGCGGAGTGGCCGCACATGGCAGTTCCAACCCGGACCCAGGGGTCTGGGCCGTTGGTGAGCGTATTCCACCTTTCGTCGGCGGTCTGTTTAATCTCTTCGTAAGTGGTCATTGCCGACCGCTGCTCGCGCTGAGACGCGACTTGCTATGTACCTTGTAGATTCTGCACTCGATCGGATGCCGACTCCTGGGTAACACGTCCGATCAGGCGATGGTTCACGCTCATGACCGGCGCGACGGAGCAGGCGCCGAGGCAGGTGTTGAATTTGAATGAAATGCTGCCGTCTTCTGTCTCGCCTTCATCCTCAAGGCCCAACTGGTCCATGACTTTGCGGAGAATGTGTGACGCGCCCTTCAGGTGGCATGTGGGACCCCAGCATATCTCCACGGTGTGCGCGCCGGGAGGCGTGAACCTAAAGTTGGTGTAGAACGATGCAACGCCCCAGACTTCGTTGATAGTCGTCTCGTTCAGAACTGCCACCTCTTCGATGGCCTCGTCCGGGATGTAACCAAGCTCGTCCTGGACTGCGAGCAGCGACGAAAGAACGGTGACTGTGGGACGACGCTGGTTATTGATCGCGCGTCGCAGCCGGGTACTGTCCTCTGCGCTGAGTGGAGGCAAATCTGATTCCTCGTCGATTAGCGAAATCTGTCACAATGATAACATACATCAGGCGTGACTAGTGACCGATCGAAAGCATTGTGTGGCTACTGAGCTGACACCCTCAGCTTCAGCTCGTCCAGCTGCGCCTGCTCGACCGGTCCAGGCGCGCCGAACAGCGGGTCGATCCCGTTCTGGGTCTTCGGGAAGGCGATCACGTCCCTGATGTTGTCGTTCTTAGTGAGCGTCATCAGCAGTCTGTCGATACCAGGCGCGATCCCTCCGTGAGGTGGCGCGCCGTACTCGAACGCGGTCAGAATCTGGCCGAACCGCTCGGCCACTTCGTCAGCCGTGTAGCCAAGCACCTCGAACACCTTCTCCTGGAGCTCGCGTGTATGGATTCTGATGCTGCCGCTGGCCAATTCGGTGCCGTTCGCTACGAGATCGTACAGGCGTCCGATCACCCGGCCGGGGTCGGAATCTATGTACTTCTCCGTACCGTACTTGGGCATCGAGAATGCGTGGTGCATGGCGTCCCATCGCTCCTCGTTCTCGTTCCACTCAAACAGGGGGAAGTCGGTGACGAACGCGAAAGCGATGAGATCAGGGTCGGCCATCTGGAGTCGGCGTCCCATCTCGTGACGCAGGCTGCTCAGCGCCTGGTTAGTGGTCTTCTCAGGTCCTGCGACTATCAGGGCCATATCGCCGACACCCGCGCCGGTCCTTCTGGCTATCTCCCTGATCTGGTCGAGCGACAGGAAACGCGCCGCCGCCGACCGCACCTGGTCTTCGGTCAGGTCGTCGATGGAGCCGTCGCCCGTCAGCGCTATCGTGACCAGACCTCTCGCGCCCCATGCCTTGACGAATTCGATCAGCTCGTCGGTCTGACGTCGTGAGTAGGCGGCGCAGCCCGGCGCGCTGAATCCCTTTACCGTTCCGCCTCCCTGCACCGCAGAAGTGAACACGCGGAAGTCCGTGGTCGCCGCAATGTCGGACAGGTCCGCCATCTCCATCCCGAAACGGAGGTCGGGCTTGTCCGTGCCGTAGGATGCCATTGACTCGGCGTAGGTCAGCCGGGGGAAGGGGCTCAGCATGCGCTTGTCCGGTGTGACCGTTTCGATGAGAGCGGTGTACAGGTCTTCAATTAGCTGGAGCACGTCGTCTTCCTCAACGAAGCTCATCTCAAGGTCTAGCTGCGTGTGCTCAGGCTGTCGGTCCGCGCGCGGGTCTTCGTCCCGGAAGCAGCGAGCGATCTGGAAGTACTTCTCGACCCCTGCTGCCATAAGCAGCTGTTTAAGCTGCTGTGGAGACTGTGGAAGCGCGTAGAAGCTGCCCGGATACAGCCTACTGGGCACGAGGTAGTCACGCGCTCCCTCGGGCGTACTCTTGATAAGTATGGGCGTTTCGACTTCGAGGAAGCCGCGCTTGTCGAGGAAGTCGCGAATGAACTTGACTACTTTGTGCCTGAGAATCAGCATGTCTCTCATGGCCGGGCGTCTGAGGTCGAGATACCTGTACTGCATACGCAGCAGCTCATCGACATCGGACTCTTCGTTGACGTAGAAGGGCGGTGTCAGCGACTCATTGAGTACAGAAGTCTCGGAAGCGATCAACTCTATCGAGCCTGTCGCTATTCCAGGGTTCTCCGTGCCTTCCGGGCGCAGAGATACCTCGCCTGAGACCTGTATGACCCACTCGTTGCGAAAGCGTTCAGCAGTCCGGTGCGCGTCTGGAGCGATCTCGGGATTGAAGACGACCTGCGTCAGACCATCTCGGTCTCTGATGTCGATGAAGATCAGCGAACCGTGATCCCTGCGCCGGTGCACCCATCCGGCCAGAGTAGCGGACTGACCCGCGTGCTCAACTCTGAGACTTCCGCAACTAATCGACTTGAGCAAGGCGACACCTCGGATGGGTGGATGTGGGGAAATCGCGAACACGGCGTCCACGGTACGAAATGATGATAGCCGGGTTAAGGGCTACGTGTAAACCGACGCTCGAAGCGCCTGCCATGCCGCTGCCGAACCCGGAGTCTGGCGGTTCCGAAGGCCGCTAGCGGATGGTCAGCCTCTGAACTGGCCCAGGCTGTCCTTGCCTACGGCCAGCAGCATGTAGCTCTCGATCCGGTGTATGCCGGGTATGGAGCCGAGATCAGTGAGGAGGAATTCGCCCAGCTTGTCTGAGCTATCGGCGCTTACGCACAACATCAGGTCGTAGCTGCCTGTCGTACATGCGGCGAATATCACCTCTTCGCGGCTGCATACCTGTTCCAGGACCGAATCCACCTCTGCCGGTTCGACTGTCACCCCCACCATGCACTGAGACATTTTCCCCAGGCCCTTGGGGTCGGAGATGACACGGAACTGCACCACTTCCTCATCCATCATCCTCTTGAGGCGTCGTCTGACCGTTCCCTCACTGACCCCAACGTGACGGGCGATCTGAGCGTTCGACGCTCGTCCGTCGCTGCTCAGTATCTCAACAATCGCCACGTCGGTCCTGTCCATCGGCCAATCCTCGTTTTTGGAAGTGTTCACGTCCAATATAGCGATTCTGAGACGCTGTGAGAAGTGTCTCAAGCCTAGAAATTGGGCCTGATGGCTCAGATTTTCCACGAAACGCCGCCTGTACGTGTGGACGAAATTCGCAATCGGTCTAAATTCTTTGTGAGTGGCGTAACACATATAATACGGTGTAACAACATGACTAAAACTTATATATACATAAATAGAATGCGATTCCACCTGCAAGCAGATTTATCATGTTAAATGTCAATCCGCCTGTCAGAAAAGTGATCACGGTGTATCCAAGCAGCATGGAAAGCCCGGCCGCGAGCTTCAGCCTAGTCCCCCGCTTTCTGTTCGTGGACAGGCTGATCGTCTCGCCGACCAGATAGCCAAGTCCGACGATCAGAACAGCCAGGATGTAGGGGAAGTAGAAGAACCTCACTACAAGAGAGACGACAACGCCGCCAACCGCTCCCACCAGCAGACCCGCTCCGACGCCTCTTGCCAGGAACATGGGGGAGACGTCGAACGTGGGCATCGGCCTGGAGCGGCCACAGTCTGGACAGCGAACGCCGACCGGCGCGTGAACCATGCACTGTGGACAGATGGCGTCGCCGCAGCGTCCGCACGTGATGCTGGTCTCGACGCCGGAGTGACGCTTGCAGAACGTGGCCTGTGACATACTCCAACGACCTCACTCGGGACGGCGTTCCGTCCACTCTGCTCTCTTTGGAACGTCCCTGTCCCACACTAGCCTATACATGAGAACTCTTCGCAGTGGGTACTCTGAGGGGGGGCGCTCCCAGTTAGCCGTCAGTCTCTTCAAGAACATCATAAGGCAGATCAATACAATAGTGAGGATGACTTCAGGTTCACGCCTGAACGAAAGACCGGCGACGGGGAGGGCGAGCAGCGCGGCAAACGTCCAGAATCCGGTATCGCGGGTGAGCAGTCTGCCTACCGTGAACACCGCGATCCCTAGAATCAGTATCTCCCA
>JAAXHZ010000113.1 GCA_012270625.1 Dehalococcoidia bacterium
ATCCAGGACTGTGGCAAGCTGTCTGTTCGTGCGTCCTGTCAGATCGGACGCCGCCATCTGGCCCAAGGTCGCTGATTCTCGGATCGTCCTGCGTACGTATGCTTCGGGACTCAGCCTCTCAGCGACGCCGTTGGCGTCCGCATCCGACAGCCCGTGGGCGAGAATTGCGTACGCAACAGCTGTCCGCTCGCGAGACGAAATCTCGTCCGTCTCGTCCGTGAATCGCTCCCACTTCTCGGCTTGGAATCTCAGCGATAGATGGATGGCGCTCAGTACCCCCCACTCGTAGAGCACACGCATTGCGCCTACAGGATCGATCTCCACGAATACGCGCTCCAGCTCGTTTCGGACACGGGCCGCAGTTACGCAGTCGATATAGTTGACCGAATTCACCAGCGTGTCGAGTGTCTCCGGTGTAGGCGTCAGACCGAGACGGGACGAATAGCGAGCGGCCCTCAGCATCCTGGTAGGATCGTCTCGAAAGCTGTCCACATGCAGTGCCCGGAGGCGCTGTCTCTCCAGATCGATCAGCCCACCATGCGGATCGAACAGGTCGCCCCAGGTATCCGAGCGCAGCGAGACCGCCATCGCGTTGACTGAAAAGTCGCGCCTGGCCAGGTCTTCATCTAGAGTGCCGCTCCGAACTGCCGGCAAACTGCCCGGAGTGGGATAATCTTCAGCCCGCGCCATCGCTAGATCGACTTCTAGGTCATCCACACGCAGCTTCGCGGTCGTGAACTGGGAGCGTCTGGAGACCGTTCCGCCGGTTAGCGACGCGATACGGTCGAACGTCCGGCTGTCGGCGTCCACGAGCGCGACGTCAAGATCGACGATCCCGGATCGATCCATCAGGAGATCGCGTACCGATCCGCCCACCAGAAGTGGATGGACTCCGGCAGATTCGGCGGCGGCTCCCACTGCACGGGCTACCCCAAGCGTATCCGGGGCCAGACGCGACGCCATCAGATCAGCGACGTTATCCACCACCCAGCCTCCGCGTCCGGAGTGTGTCTATGAAAGCGCGTTGGCGACCTTTGCCTGAAACGCCTGAGCGCCCGACGTGACCCAGGCGGGCCACCCGGTCATCATGAACTTGACGCCTCTCCCGATGTACGCCTCGACGTTGTCATCCGAAGCGAGCGAGCCTGGGTTGCGGCCGGCGGCGGCGATCTTATCGAGCGCGCCGTTGATCGTGGCCACCACGTCGGGATGGTCAAGCTGGCCTATGAGTCCCATCGACTGGGCAAGATCGCTCGGCGCCACGAAGAAGACGTCGATGTGGTCCACGGTCAGGATCTCGTCCAGGTTGTTCACCGCGACGATGTCTTCGATGAGGACGACCAACAGGCTCTGGTCGTTCGCCTCGGCGAAGTAGTTATCGACGCCGTAGCTCTGCCTGCTGCCGTACATCCCCCGCTCGCCAATGGGAGCGAACTTGCCCGCCTGTACGACGGCCTCCGCCTCTTCTTTCGTGTTGACGTGCGGGACCACGATACCCTGCGCTCCCACGTCCAGCGTGCGGTATATCACGCCTGGCACATTCTGATTGACTCTGACCACAGACGTCATGCCCCAGATGTCCGCCGCCCTCGTGAGATCGGGGATGTCCTTGTAGTCCACTGGGCCGTGCTCGCCCTCTATCCAGACGCCATCGAACCCCAGTGGACCCAATGAGTCCACTACGTCGGGCGTCATGTGTCCTGACAGCACAATGGACACTTCACCGCGGTTCAGCTTCGCCTTGACTCTGTTCTCTCGCATGGACGCCAATTGGACACCCCTTCTTCCCACTGTGCTTAAACTCACGGTTCTACCGAGGCAGCGCCATTATAGGTTCGGCTCAAGTCACGGTCAAACGGTATAATCCAGGTGGACTATCGGGATAAGAGATCGGGCGTCCGAAATGGCTTCAGACTACACATACTGCCACCGGTGCGGCGAAGTTCTGGGAGAGGAGCGGGTCGCTGGCGCTCTCAGGCCCAAGTGCGGGGCGTGCGGCGAGGTCGTGTTCCTCGACCCGAAGCTCGCCGTCGTGGTAATCGTGTCTCAGGACTCCCAGATACTCATGGTGAAGCGCGACATCGACCCGATGATGGGCCGCTGGAGCTTCCCGTCAGGATACGTTGACCGTGGCGAGGTGGTCGAGGAAGCGGCCGTGCGCGAAGTGCGCGAAGAGACTAACGTGGACGTATCGCTCGACGCGCTGCTGGGCGTGTACTCTCGTCGGGGAGCGTCCGTGGTACTGGTGGCATACGCCGCGAGCATCGTTGGAGGATGTCCAAGCCCAGGAGACGAGGCGCAGGCAGTCAAGCTATTCGCGGCTGACGATCTGCCTCCGCTGCCATTCCCAGACGACGCAAAGATCATCGCCGACTGGCGCCGTCTCAGAGACTAGATTCCCAGCAGCGGGCGTACCTCCCAGACGTGTTCGATTACGTGGGTCGGATGGTATGAATCGATCTCCCAGGATCTGGCATGGCTCATCCACGCCGTCTGCATTCCGACATCGCCAGCTCCCACGATGTCGGCCTCGGGGTTGTCTCCGACGAACAGCGTCTCCAATGGGTTGCCGCCGATGAGACCGAGCGCATGGTTGAAGATAGACGGATGTGGTTTGTTCACCCCGAACTCCTCGGACACCACTACGGCATCCACGAGATCCGCCACTCCGCTATTGCGGACTTTCGCCCACTGCATTTCTGTGGGTCCGTTCGTCACAACCCCGACTGGAACACCAGCGCTCCTGACGTCAGCCAGCATGTGTGCGGTTCTAACGTCGAGAGAGACCATATTCGGCACAGCTCTGCTGTGGGCTTCGAGAGCCGCCTCCACACTGTCAAACGATCCCGGCCATATTGCCAGCATCCTGACGTAGAAGTCCCAGAGATTGAACGGCTCAGGGAGAGGCTCGAACATCCTGGCGATGAACTCTTCCTCCGTTTCGGGACGATTCTGACGGGGCAGCGTATCGTACCAGTGCTTGTCGAGCCGGATCAGTGCTTCGGTGGTATCTACGAGTGTGTCATCGAAGTCGAACAGGACGGCCCGAATGGACCGATGCGCTCCAGAAATCATAGCTATCCTTTCAGGGAGAGTGCACGGGGGACTGCCGGCGAACTCCATACAGCGTAGCTACGGCGGGGATCGAAAGCAAAGCGACTGCGGTGAACCCAACTCGCCACTGCAGCTCGTCGGACACCAGGTCGAGTACCGCCCCAATGAAGATGGGCCCGACAACGCCTCCCATGAATCCCAAGAACGCCTGGACAGCCATTGTGGAACCCAAAAGCCCGACCGGAGCGGTCTCAGTGATCGCTGTGGAGTATATGGACGAGTCGGCGGCGATTGCCCAGCCTAGGACACACGACACCGCGACAACTGCGGGCCAGGGCGCATCATATATCCAGCCTATCGCCAGGCAGAGCAGTCCACTGAATATGAAGACGCCCATTGCGCTCTTGGCGCGACCGAATCGGTCAGAGATAGCTCCTCCAATCACAGGCCCGAGGCCTCCTGCCGCCAGAGCGATGCCTCCAACTGTCGCGGCGGTGGCGGCAGCTCTGGTTACGTCTTCGCCGCGCGACACCAGCACAGCAGCCAGTAGCGCTGGAAGCCAAACACGGACTGCGTACAGCTCCATGGCATGGAGCGAGTATCCCACGATGTAAGCTCGGGGAACTCTGCTGCGGAGCACATCGACTCGTAATCGGCCCGTGCTCTCTGGCATCCCAGGCGCGGTACGGTCTCGCACTAAGATGAGCGCGAGCGGCACGCTGATCGCCGACAGCAGTGAGAGAGCGAGATACGCGCCGCGCCAGTCCACTGTGTTCATGAGAACTCCGGTTGCGGCAAGCGAGACGGCGTTCGCGCTGTAAAACGCGGTTACGTACAGCCCCATGGCAGCGCCGCGGTTCTCGGCGGGGAACGTGGCCGAGATCATGCGCAGGCCGGGCATGTATATTCCGACGAGTCCAACCCCGGCGACGAGTCTCAGCGCACATGCTACCACCACGTCGTATGCGACTAGTGGAAAGAGCACATTTCCCAGCGCAGAGACGGCCGCGGAGACCAAAAACACCCAGCGCGTCGGCAGCCTGTCGGTCAGCGGAAGCACCATCAGGGCTGCGATCGCGTATCCGGCGAGATAGCATGAGAACACCAGCCCAGCGGTCGTGTTGCTTATTCCCCACTCGGCCCTGATGAACGGAAGCGCGGCCACGTAGCTGGAAAATGGCGCGAGCGCGAGCAGGAGCGTCAGGCACATCGCCAAGAGCCAGGCCAGTCTTATGAAGCGCGACCTGTTCAGTGGCGGGTGATTTCTTGGTGGCGTAGATTGCATGGGATGAACGTCGAGAGTAAGGGGCGAGAGATACCCGGGTAAACGCCTCACTCCCCGTTCCGGATTCTTAGCTCAGGGCATAGCTGAAAGTATCTGCCTGGCAGTAGTTACCAGTCTGGACTCGTCAGTAAGTTCAAGTACCTGAAGCAGGTCGGCCTCGGCTCTACCCAAGTCGCCAATCATCAGGTACACCTGTCCGCGCACTAAGAACAGCTCTGCGTTCTCAGGCTCCAGCCTTCCAGCGGTTCTGAGATCGTCCAGAGCGGACTCCGCGTCTCCGATCTCTAGGTAAACGCCGGCGCGGCTGATGTGCGCGTCCGTCATGCTTGGGTCGAGCTCGATGGCGCGTGTGTACTCCAGGATCGCCTCGTCGTGGCTGTCCAGAGCATCGTATATCATGCCCCGGTGGAGCGAAGTTACAGGCAGACCCGGTTCGAGCTTCTCGGCGAGACGAAGATCCGCCGCCGCACTCGTAAGGTCGTCCAAGACTATGTAAACGAACGAACGCCTGGCGTACGCCTCAGCGTTTCGCGGATCGCTTTCGATTGCCGAAGTGTACGCTTCGAGAGCCTGCTTGATGTGACCGTCTTCCTGCAGTTCGATACCGCGCCTCAGGTCAGTGTTCGCAGCGCTCCCATCGTCTGTCTCACCGCAAGAGAGGCAGACCAGCAGGACCACAAAGGCGCATCGGATAGCAAACCTTCCCGTAGTGGTCTGCACTACTACACGTCAGCCCGGCCGCTGCGATGTTCGGTCAGAGCAGCCCTCTCTGGCGAACTCGCTTCTGCCTCAGAAGCTGAACTCGGTTCCCAGGGTGTAAGATCTCCCCATGAAGATATGCGTACCGGCCCGAGTCTTATGACCGGCGCGTCGTCCGGCAGAAGAGTCTGGTACTGAACATACTTGCGCCTGAGCGCGCGTACCGCGTCGGAACGCTCACCCTCGTCCAGGACCAGAGCGGCGCGCGCGATGATGAGCACGTAGCCCAGTTGGCTCCAGTCATCGGAGTACCGGTCCACCATTAGAGCCGCCCGGGGATTAGAGGCTATGTTTCGCACACGGCGCAGCTTCAGAACGTCCACGGACTTCGGTTTGGAGTCCAGCCCAATGTAGATGTCCCCATCGAGCAGCTCAAAGCACACAGGCACAATGTGAGGTCGTCCTTGTGTGGTCGATGTCGCCAGCCGGCCTACCCTCGCGCTCGCGACGAACCGCCTCTCATCGTTCGCAAGCGCATGACGCGGCATTTCACTTCACTCCGGCTGCCAGATACGCCGGTCACCGGCATCTACCAGCGCCATCTTCCCCGACGACCTGAACGCGAACGACCCAGACCGGGGGTGAATGAGCTCCGCGTCGTCCAGAAGATCGCCATACTCCGATTGCCAAATGTCGATGTCGCTGGTTGGGAACACGTCCGCGGGCGACATGTCACCCTGTCCGTCGGAGACCGAAACTATCTCTATGTTGCCGACAACGGCTTTCTCGCCTGCCACGGAACGCCTCCCTCAATTGAATTACCGACCGAGGTGCGGCCTGAGTGGGGCGTATTCTATACACCGATATGAGACCGCGCAAACGCGGCGCTTGACACAGGTCACAGCGGGGATATGATAGCCATCGAGACTAAATCGGGAGGCGTGAACATGGCGGACAGGGGAGCTGACTACATGATTCGCGGCGGACTCGTCGTTCGCGGGACTGGGATCACGCGCGAGGACATCATCGTCGCAGACGGGAAGATAGTGGAGAACGACGGCAGCTATACCGATCCCGAAATCGGGCGGATAATCGACGCCTCCGGCATGTTCGTCATGCCTGGCATCGTCGACGCGCACAACCATCCGGTCAACGCCGACCGCATCGAGACGTTCTCGCTCAGCGCGGCGTTTGGCGGAGTGACGACCGTGGTGCCGTTCATCCAGAACATGCGCAGGCAGGGTATAGAAGGCACTGTCACGGACATGATCCACGAGTTCATGGACGAGGCTGCGGCAGACTCCTATCTGGACTACAGCATTCACGCCATCCTGCTGGGCGACGATGACGTCGAGGACCAGGTTCCCAGGCTAATGGACATGGGCGTCATCTCGTTCAAGATGTACATGACCTACCCAAGGCGCGGCATGATGATGCCCGACGACCGGATGCTAAGGGCGATGGAGATGGCCGCGGCTGACGGCGGCATCGCAATGGTCCACGCCGAGAACGGCTACTGCATCGACCATCTCGTGGAGCGTTCCATAGAAGCCGGACACACTGGCAGAGAACACTACGCGCCCTCACAGCCCAGAATACTCGAGATCGAAGCTGCCAATCGCGCCGCCACTTACGCCCAGGTTACAGGATGCCCTCTGTATATCGTTCACCTGTCGGCCCGAGAGATACTCGGCGTTCTTGAGCAGTTCCGCGGAGAGGACATGCACCTGTTCGGGGAGACCTGTCCCCAGTACCTCGATCTCACCAATCAGGCCATGCTGGACCACGGCTCGCTCGCCAAGATCGGACCGCCTCTCAGGGATCGGGAGGACAACGAGGCCATGTGGCGCGGCCTGTCGTCGCACCTCATCGACACAATCGCGAGCGACTTCTGTGGATTCAAGAAGTCGCAGAAGGCTTCATACGACGCTGAGGGCGACCCCGACGAAGAGGGTTCGATCTTCGATGCCACCTTCGGCGGAAACTGGGTCGAGCAGATGCTGTGCGTCGCCTATCACGAGGGCGTCAACGCGGGCCGTATTACACTTCCCAGGCTGGTGCAGGTCATGTGCGAGAACCCTGCCAAGATATTCGGCCTATACCCACAGAAGGGGTCTCTCGACCCGGGCTCAGACGCCGACGTCGTGCTCTTCGACCCAACCGTCGAACACACCCTCAGCGCTGAGACGCAGCACTGCAACGCCGACTTCACGATGTTCGAGGGAAAGCAGGTGATCGGCAAGCCCGTACTGACGATGCAGAGAGGCGAGATACTCGTCGAGAACGGTGTGATGCAGCGTCTCAAGGGCCGCGCGAGGTATCTGCCCGGCAACCGCGAGCTGACCGCCTATGCGGAGTCAGGCCACGCCGTTTTCTAAGGTCGGCCAAGCTCAGGTTTCCCCAGCTCTCTATGCTATACTTGCAAGTGAGATCATTACATAACTCCCTCTCCATCAGGGAGAGGGTTGAGGTGAGGGTGAAAAGGGCTTGATCGCAAGCTACTTGGTACCACCCGCTCTCCTCTGGATTCCGGCTTTCGCCGGAAAGACGAAATTATGCAAGGGTCTCTTGCAAGTACCTCTACTTCACGCTTGATTCAGGAGGGAGCCAATGGTCGAGACCAGCGATCACATCCGGTTGACCAGTCTGGCTAGCTGCGCCGGTTGAGCCTCTAAGTTCAGCCCTGAGGATCTGGGTCAGATCCTGAGCCAACTCCCGCCGGTGTCAGACGAGAACCTGCTCGTTGGAGTCAACACCGGAGATGACGCTGCGGTGTACCGGCTAGATGACGAAACGGCGCTCATCCAGACCGTGGACTTCTTCCCGCCGATCGTGGACGATCCGTACGCGTTCGGGCAAATCGCGGTAGCCAACGCTCTAAGCGACGTTTACGCCATGGGCGGCAGGCCGATCATGGCGCTGAACATAGTCGGGTTCCCGGTCGCGCTGCCAAAGGATATCCTCGGATCGATTCTCGTCGGTGGCGCGCACAAGGCGCAGGAAGCCGGAGTACTGATAGTCGGCGGACACACCGTAGATGACGAAGAGCCCAAGTACGGCCTGTCCGTAACCGGGGTCGTCAGGCCTGGCGCCGAGGTTACCAACGCTGGAGCGAAGCCCGGGGACCGACTCGTTCTCACGAAGCCGCTGGGCACCGGGGTCATCACCACCGCTGGCAAGCAGGGTGTAGCCGGAGCCGATGTGATCGAGTCCGCCGTCGAGGTCATGAGCGCCCTGAACAGCGCGGCTTCCCACGCGATGACCTCTGTCGGGGTTCATGGATGCGTTGACGTGACCGGATTCGGGCTGCTCGGCCACCTGCGTGGCATGACTCGCGCGAGCGGCGTGGCCGCTACCGTAGATCTGGACGCAATACCGTTCATACACGGAGCCCAGCATCTCGCCGAGCAGGGAGTCGCGCCAGGGGGAACTCACCGTAATCTCGACTCACTGGCGCCCGACGTGATCTGGGACGACTCTGTCACCGACATTCAAAAAGTTCTGCTGGCCGACGCGCAGACCTCGGGCGGACTGCTGATCTCCGTCCCCGACCCGGCGACCGATTCACTCCTCGATGCTCTCGAAGAGCACGGTGTAGAGACGCGCGCGGTGATCGGCTCGATCTCGGAGCGGGACGACAGCGACGGCCCGTCGATCCGCGTCACCGCATAGGGGCTGTCACAAAGAATAGATCGAAAGCCTCTTGACACCCATGACTACCTTGTTACGCTCCGAAGTGGAGCGGCTTGTGCGCAGCGCGCTCGATTCGGCCATGAGCTCGGGAACTCTCCCAGACGTGGAGGTCGAAGACCTCTCCATCGAAAGACCCCAAAAGGCCGAAAACGGAGACTTCTCATGCAGCTTGGCGATGAAACTCGCCCGTTCCATGAGGATGAACCCGCGCGCTATCGGTCAGGCCATCATCGACGCCCTGCCCGACTCGCCTATCATTGGCAGCGCGTGGCTCGCAGGTCCGGGTTTTGTGAACTTCAATTTTGGCCAAGACTGGCTGACCTCACAGGTGGACGCGGTTATCGGGTCTGGGACCACATATGGGAACTCCAGCGTGCCCAAGGGAGTCAGCGTACAGGTCGAATTCGTGAGCGTGAATCCCACCGGGCCTGTTCACGTCGGACACGCGCGCGGCGCTGTGCTCGGAAGCGCGTTGGCAAGCATCCTCACGGCCGCAGGCTATGATGTGCAGCGCGAGTACTACGTCAACGACGCCGGTCGTCAGATGGAGCTTTTCTACGAGACTGCATATGCTCGCTATCTGCAAGCGTGGGACATGGACGCCAAAGTGCCCGACGACGGCTATCTTGGCGAATACATGATCGATCTGGCTCGGCAGATCAAGGTTGGTCACGGAGACGAGTATCTCGATCTTAATCAGGACGACGCCGTCTCCGCCATTGGCGAAGTCGGTTTGGCGGCAATGGTCGCGTCCATACGGGAGTCTCTGCGAAGAATCGGAGTGACCTACGACAACTGGTTCAGAGAGCGTGACCTGTATAGCGAAGGCGACTTCGACCGCGTGATGACCCTGATCGATCAGCGGGGATACCGGACCGACCGGGAAGGCGCTCGGTGGTTCGAGGCGACCAAACTGGGTGAGGAGAAAGACGCCGTTCTGATCCGGTCGAACGGCGACCCCACATACTTCGCCTCTGACGTCGCGTACCACTACGACAAGTTCATCGAGCGCAAGTTCGACCGCGTTATAGACATCTGGGGCGCGGACCACCAGGGCCATGTCAGCAGGATGAAGGCCGCGGTCTCCGCAATGGATGTTAATCCGGACCGCCTCACCCTGATGATCTACCAGATGGTCACCTTCAAGCAGGGCGAGGAGCTGGTCAGGTTGTCCAAGCGTTCCGGCGACATCATCACCGTAGACGACCTGGTGAACCAGGTCGGCGCGGACGCCTGCCGGTTCTTCTTCCTGTCCAGGGCCGCCGAGACCCAGATGGAATTCGACCTCGAGCTCGCGACTCGTCAGTCTTCGGACAACCCCGTCTATTACGTCCAGTACGCCCATGCCCGAATCGCCGGGATTATCTCCAATGCCAGAGAACGCGGCATCGACCTGGAGCGGGGTGACCTGTCACTGTTGCGGCACGAAGCGGAGCTGACTCTGATCCGAAAGATCGTCCAGCTTCCGGATCTGATTGAGCTGATGGCAGACAGCTTGGCTGTCCATCACCTGCCTCACTACGCCCAGGAGCTCGCCACCGCCTTCCACTGGTTCTACCAACAGTGCAGGGTCATTTCTACCGTCGAGGGTGAGCAGGAGCTCACACAGGCGCGCCTGCGACTTTGTCAGGCGGCCAGAGTCGCGCTGGCGCGCTGCCTCGCGCTGATGGGAGTGGCCGCTCCCGATAGGATGTAATGAGGCAGCCGTCAGGTGTCGGTTCAGGAGCTCAAGCCGCCGTTTCGCAGATAGCGCTGCGTCTTCAGGACGTACACACCGCTGAAGTAGTCCCCCAGCTCGAGGTGCCGATCCTGAACTTCACCCCTGATTCGGCCAGGAACGCCAACGACGATCGACCTCTCGGGCACCTGCATGTCGTCCAGCACGACGGCCCCGGACGCAATGACGCACTCGTCTCCGATCCAGACTCCATCATTGACCACCGATCCGTTGCCCAGCAGCGATCTCGTGCCGACGTTCTTGGCATGGCAGACGACCCTGTGGCCGATCACGACGTAGTCGCCGATGTTGGCGTCGGTGTCGCAGTGGACCACCGAGTTGTCCTGGACGCAGGTGTACTTCCCTATCGTGATTCGCCCCATGTCTCCGCGTATCACCGAACCGGGCCAAACGCTGGAACCCTCACCTATAACAACGTCGCCTATCACGTAGGCCGCCTCGCTGACAAACGCTGTTGGATGAATCTTCGGAGCAATACCGTCAAGAGACCTGATCACGTTTCCTCCTTGTCCCGGCCGGATGCCGGACGCGACTACTCTATTGCATCGATCACGCGAATGGAACACCTAACTCGAAGCCACTGTGGACGTTTCAAAGAAGTGACGGCAGCCCATCGGCGCTCGTGAAATCCTCTCGCCTTCTGGCGAGGGTCATCGGCTATGCTATTCTTTAATCGTGAAATCGCTATCAACCAGCAGGCTGATCTTATGCTGAAACTTGGACTAACCGTCTCTCTGCTCGCTGCGCTCTTGCTGGCGACGGGCTGTAGCCCGCCGCCACCGCCAGAGCCTACCGCTACACCCACCCCTGAACCTGCACAGACGCCGGTTCCCACGTCAACCCCAGCTCCGACTGCCACGCCGGCGCCCACGCCAACTCCGACGCCGGCAGCCGACCCCACGGCCACTCCGCAGATCGCGGCGCTGTTCGAGTACATGCGCGCGGTCAGACTTCTGGAGATCCAGGAGTTCGCCGACGCCGTGACGGCATTCGACCTGGTCATCAGGAAGCTGCCGGACTTCGGCAGGGCGTACTACGGCCGAGGCAGGGCCTTCTACGGGGACGAACGCCCGGAGCTGGCGCTCGAAGACTTCGAGACATCCATCAGGCTCGAACCAGATCACCCTGGCGCGTACATAGCAAGAGCAAAGCTGTATCTCGACAGGGGCCAGCGCGATGATGCGCTCTCGGATCTCGACAAAGCGCTTGAAGTTGCCAATCCCATCAGGGACTGGCAGCACATCGCCGAAGCTGAGAGGATGATCGCCGATCTCGGTGGCTGACCGGACTCGCGCCCGGCCACGATTCGGACCTGGCGAGCGCATGAAGGCCGAAGTGCTGACTAGCGAGCTTGGGACGTATGTCCAGCCCAAGCGCGGCGGACACACCCCTGGTTACGGCATCCTGCGGCGGTGCAGGCATTGCCTCGAACGCCTTCTCTATCAGACCTGTCCCAGACCATCCGCGGAGCAGCGAGAAGGCGTGAAGAGCGGGAAGCGCCACGTTCACTACCACCGTGACTGCCAAGCCGCGACCGATAAGTGGTCGATTCTCGACCTCTAGAATCAGACCGGGAGCGCCTTCTCGTCCGAACACGCTCTCTAGGGTCGCAACGAGTCCGGCGCGCAGGCTCCTTTCTATCAGGGGCGAGATCCCGCGTATCCGTGGAACTGGAGAATTGTTCGGCCTGACCCTGAACCGGCTCCATGCGCTGGAGCTCACCTGACTCCGAATACCCATAGCCCGCGCCAGTCGGCGCATCTGTATCCGCTCATGGCGTTCTACCTCAGTGAGCAGGCCGCCGCCCACGACCAGGGCCGAAGTGAGCGCAAACTCAGCGGCCGAGCTCGGCTCGTCAGCCAGACCCGCGAACGTGCTGAATGGAACCCTATCTGCCAGCGCGCGAAAAGGCCGCCTGTTGCGTGCGTACCCCATCGCGTCGAGCAGCGCAGCGTAAACGGCCTGGTCGGGTTCACCAGAAGACTCGAACTCCAACTTGAACCCCGCGCTCTTCGCCAGAAAGCGCTGGACTCCAAGAGCCTCCAGGTCGGGCATCTCAGTTTGAGACAACTGACCAGCGTCGCTGTCAGCAGCGATCTCGAACCTCGCCTCCGCGGTCGGAGGAGCTTGAGCGCCGCCGCCTTCGCGCTGAGCCTTCAGCACGACCTGCAGTACGACTCCACGGTATCGGGAGTCGTCGTGATGTCCATGAGCCCTCCAGCCTCTGGAGTCAAGGTGAAGCTCAACGTCACCGCCGATCGTCCTGCCGTCGTGTCTCAGCACCGCGCCCTTGAAGTCCGGCCCGGCCCCCTGGTTCCGAACTCCGGGAAAGAGCACCTCGTAGGACGTGCCATCACGTCCGATGACTTCGGGCTTGAGATACAACGATCGCTCCCACAGGTCAGAGAACGCCTTTTCGGAAGTAATGCGCGCCTCTGGATCGGCCAGATAGCGACGGCGTTTCTCACATGTCCTAGGTGGATTAAGATTCGTGGTCATCCATCTCACACTACGGGCCAGCGGGATCTGAACTCTACTCCCGCGCGTCTCATCATGTCTGGGCCAAATGCTTGTACCTCTTGGATCAGCTCCCACTCGTCCACGTACGTCGGAACGTGATCGCGCACCACAACCCGGCCATCGACAATTACAGTGTGCACACTGCGCCCATCAGCGGAATATACAAGAGTGTTGACCGGATTGAACAGCGTTCGCCACTCCGGACGTCTGGTGTCGAACAAGACCAGGTCCGCCCGCTTACCCGGCTCTATGGAGCCAATCATATCCCCCATACCCAGCGCCCTTGCGCCCGTTATTGTCGCCAACTCCACCGCGCTCTCAGCGGGAATCACGGTCACGTCCTCCCGACCGTCCTTGTACAGGATGGCGGCGAGATACATCGAGCGCATCGTTTCGACGAGGTTGGAGTTATTGGCCGCGTCGGTGCCAAGGCCCACCGGCACTCCGGCATCCAAAAGCTCCGGCAGCAGCGCGGTCCTCGTCATGCCGGATCCACCCTTGGCCGCGGCCGTCGGGCACATGGCCACCGACGCGCCGGACTCCGCAATGATACGCACGTCCTCTCTGGTGATTCCGAGCGCGTGCGCCAGCAGCATCCGGCCGTCGAGCACTCCGATCTGGTCCAGGAACGCAGTCGGCGTTCGACCTGTGCGGTCCAGCCAGCTGCTGCGGGACGACGCTGTATAGCTGTGATGGAGAGTCGTCCGGGAGTCCAGGTCACTGGCTGTCTGGGCAGCCCCCACAAGCAGCTCAGCCGAGCAGTAGTCCGGAGAAAACGGCATTGCCCACGCGCTGACCATCCCGTCGAGCGCGCCATCGAATCGTCGAATGGTCTCTTGCGTGATCTCCAGCGCCTCCGCGGTCTCGTAGGTCGGCACGTTGAGCGGATTGTCTCTGTCGGTAACCTGTGTTCCGGTGACGATTCGGCACCCTGCCCGCCGATAGGAATCCAGGCAGGCGTCGATGTGCTTTGTGGATCCTGGATCGACGAGCGTTGTAGTGCCGTACTTGAGAAGCTCGGTGATCGCCAGCAGGGAGGTCAGGCGCTCCTCGTCAGCGGTCATAACGCTCTGGAGGGCGAACACGTTGGGAAGATATGCAGGCCCCAGATCGTCCGGGAATATCCCCCGGGTGGCGTGCGCGTAGCTGATGTGCATGTGCCCGCTGACAAAGCCCGGAGTCACCACGAAGTGGCGCGCGTCGATGGTCTCCTCTGCCGTCTCCCCCTCGAAATCCGCGCTCTTTCCAACCGCAGTAATCGTATTCCCAGATATGACGATTGCGGCGTCGGTCAGAATGCGTCGCTCATCGTCCAGTGTCAGGACATAGTCGCAGTGCTCGATCTTCAGAGAGGCCGGTGGGCCGCCTTCTGGTCCCACTGTCGTCAGCCCCAGTGCGCTGGAATTATGGGCGCGTCGAAGCCGAGCTGGGACGCAATCCATCTCTCTGCATGCAGGCCATCCTTGTAGCTGGACTGTTGAGAAGCGTAGATGCACGATCCGCCTGGAATCGACGAACCCAGATCAGCCAGTGTCCCCGGACCGAGCGACGCCCCAGCCGGTCCAGCCATAATCAAAGTGGCGGCGTTGACAGTAGGCGCAAACGCGCGCAGGTCGAAGTACGACAGTGTGTGGGCCACGCGGTCGGTGTGAGACGGTTGAAAGCGCAGATAGTCGTTGTACTCTTCCAAGGGGTAGCCGCTGGAGCGCGCTGCCAGCGCCAGTGCGTCGTAGAACAGCGCGGGTGTGCAGACCAGGTGCGAGGCTTCGCCGCCAAGCGCCACCGTCTGCATCGCCACATCATTGCCGATCACCACTAGTGAGGACGTGCTCACGTGGTCGGTCGAGCTCAGGAACTCCATGCCACGAAGCGCGTCGGCGACTATGCCTCTGAACACATAGCTGTCGGGCGATTCGATTCCCTCGGTCAACAGACCTGGAAACATCGCTGAGAAAGGCTGGTCCGAGTTCCGCTGTCCCCTGCCCGCAAGCGAGAAGGTAACGAATCTGCTGCGCATTCGGTTCTCAGTCCCCTGCGGAATGATCTCCAGAACGCTGCCGTACTTCGGCGTCCAGTAGATAGCTGGAAACGGTCCATCTCCTTTGGGGATGCTGAGGTATCCGAACAGCCTGTAAGGACCGATGCTGCTCAAACGCACTCCGAAGAGCGTGGCGAAATCTGTTTCTCGGATGGGTATCTTCTCAATCTCAGGCCTCGCGGGAGTATCGGCGAGCTGCTCCTTGACGGCGTCCCAGTAGTCGTCGAAGTCGGCTGGCCTGGAGTAGGTCGAGTCAGTCATACGATGCATCCTCCTTCAGGTGCCGGTCGAAGAAGGACGATACGATCGCGTCGTGCTCGTGTCTTCCCGCGCTGTGACCCTGTCCATCGTAGGCGTACAGTCGCTTGTCCGGGCTGCCTAACCGGTGAAACAGCGCATAGCCGGTCTCTGGTGGACACACGTTGTCCTGCAGTCCGATGTTTACGATTATTGGGCAGCTGATCCTGTCGGCAAAGTTGATGCAGTCGAAATAGTTGACCGTCTGTTCCACCAGTTCCCGGCTGTCTGGATGCAGCCTGAGATAGTCGTTGATCTCCTCGTAGGGATAGGTGTGAGTCAGCTCGATCGAGTCCATGAACCCGGTTAGATAGGGAGCTCCCGCCGCCGCCGCGACGATCTCGTCGCGCATGGCAGCGGTACACAGCGTCAGCCCACCGCCCTGGCTGCTGCCGGTGACGCCGATTCTCGTGCCGTTTACCTCGTCCCTCGACAGCAGAAAGTCAACCGCGCGCCAGGCATCGACGTAGAAGCCCCGGTACGAGTATATGTTGCGGTCGATTATCCCATAGGTGAGCAGCCCAGGATAACCGGGATTGAACTGCGAGTTAGAGCGCAGCTTGCCCCTGGGCGCCACGGACAACGCTGCGTAACCTCGCCTGGCCCACTCTTTGGGGATGCCAGGGTCGCTCTGGTAGCCGGGAACTACAAGAATCGCCGGCAGCGCGTCTTGCCTGTCCCTCGGCAGACAGTACCAGCCGGCTATGCGCACGTTGTCGATGCTGGTGAAGAACGTCTGGAAGACCTCGATTTCATCCGAAGATCGCATCGGGTCCGGCGCTGCCTCTGGATCGAGATCGAGCTTCCCGACTTGAGACACCACGTCAGACCAGAACTCGTCGAAGTCCTCCGGTTTGCGTGCCTTGGTCTGATAGTTGGGATCGACGAAATATGCCATAGTCCGCTCCGAAGTGTTCGGGGCGATTGTATGAACAGCCCTCGATCATGTCAATCTGACCTGTGCACGTAGCTGCTTTCAGACGTAGCCGTTCCTCCGGTCCCACGAATCCGACTGAGGGGATCGCAGCTTGGGGTCGCCGTATCCGCCGCCGCCCGATGATAGCGCGACGATCCGGTCTCCCGGTTTGACCACCACGCCGGTCTGCTTGGTACGCAGCACGGTCTCGACACCCTCAGAGACGATCGAGTACCTGTGCGGGAGGCCAGGCTCGCCACCCAGCACACCGAAGGGAGGCACTATGGCCCCGTCGCCGGCGGTGTTGAGCAGCGCGTCGCCATCACCCTCATAGACGATTTCGCACACGGCTCCGAGCCCGCCCCGCCACTCGCCGTTCCCGGCTGAGCCAGGTCTCAGCTCATGGTTCACAACGAACAGCGGGAACCGCTCCTCTGTGACCTCCACGCTGTTGGCTCGAATACCACCAGCCACGTTCACTTCACCGACGCAGCTCCATCCGTCGTGACCCATGGACGCGCCGCCGCCGCCTCTGGCCATGAAGAAGTGCCACAGGAAAGACTCGCCGGTTCTTGGGTCTATCCCCGTGATGGCGTAGCGCAATCGGCGAGAGAAACCCGCGTTTACAGCCTCCGGCACCGCCTGAGCGAGAGCCTTGAAGATCGCCTCGACTATCTCCTCCGCGCAGTGGTTTGTGCTCATGCACACTGGCGCGGGAGAGTCGGCATTGACTATCAGTCCACTGGGAGCGATCACCTTCAGAGGACCCATCGAGCCATCGTTCTTCGGAACGTCATAAGGTGCCAGGTACATGATGGCCGCGTGTGCCAGCGACCTGGTGTTGGCGTAGGCGCTGTTGATGAATCCGGTGACTTGCCGGGCCGACTCGCTCAGGTCGATGGTCAGCGTGTCCCCAGCGACGGTGACCTTGGCCCTTATGGGAATCAGCTCGGAGTCGAACCCGTCGTCGTCCACGAACGACTCTCCAAAGTACTCGCCATCAGGCCAGGCCGAAATGAAACTTCTGACCTGCGCCTCGGTCGCATCGAGAATTCCATCCACGATACGCATGAGCCTGTCCGCGCCGTAGTGATCCGCGAGTTCTCGAATCCGCCTCTCGGCCGTCAGCACGGACCCTATCTGCGCGTTGAGATCGCCAAGGAAGTTCTTCGGGTATCTGACGTTGGCCGCCATCATCTGCATGAGGTCGTCGCGGGGGACGTCACGATCGTGGATCCTGAGCGGCGGGATGCGCAGCCCCTCGTGGAAGATCTCGCTGGCCGAGGGGTTGTAGCCTCCGTGGGTTCCTCCACCGACATCCGTGTGATGCGCCCTGTTCACCGTCATGAACGCCAGCTTCCCATCCACGAACACCGGCCGAATCACCGTGAGGTCCGGCAGGTGGGATCCTCCGAAGTAGGGATCGTTAAGCAGGAACACGTCACCCGGCGCGATGCCGTCACCGAAGTAGTCCAGCACGGCGCGCCCGGCAACGGGGAGCGCGCTGACGTGTACCGGTATGCCCTCACCCTGCGCCACAAGCCTGCACTGCGCGTCCAAGATCGCCGTCGAAAAGTCCCTGCTGGCGTTCAG
>JAAXHZ010000114.1 GCA_012270625.1 Dehalococcoidia bacterium
CACTGGCGCGTCCAAGGTGGGCATGACGCCGGTGCTGATTCGCGCGCCTTACGATCAGGAGGATGGCGCCCGACAAAGCTGGGACGGCCTGCGTGTATCGACCATCCCCGAGGTCTTGGACCTGCTGCGCTAAGAGGCTGGGGAGGGCCCGTCTCCGTGGGCTAGGGGCGCTCTCGGAGTTCCTGCATTGCGATGCCCGCCTGACGCCGGAGCCTGTCGGAGTTCATGCGCTCGCTGTCCGCAGCCCTGAAGGCGTCCACCGTAAAAGGCCGCCATGAGTTGTAGAGCGTACGCATCGCGATTTCTTCCCCGTCCACGGCCTGCACCATCAGGGTGTACATCGGAAGCAGCAAACCGGACTGGGGCAGGCTGCGGACAGTACGTCCAAGTTCTCCGAAGCGCAGATTGAACTGGCTCAGCGACTCAGCGACTGCAACGCGGTCGCATCCGCCTTCAGTGCTACGCCAATCGTCATACTTCTGGAGGGTTGCGTCCCACACCGTGACCAGCTTCTCATAGTTACTCTGGAAACTCTCGACGTCCGCCAGCTTTTCGGCCGAGTCGCCCTCAACAATCTCATCAATCATCCGGGCAACTCTACGCTGGGCTTCTTCGCTTTCGTCGAATGCCGCGTCGGTCGTGTCCAGCAGCGCGGAAAGGTCCACTTCGTCGCCCGAGTTCGCCGAGGAGTTGTGATTCACCTGCCCATCTGACTCGGCCAGTGAGTTTGTCGACGACTGGTTCAGGTCGCCATTCGAGTCTGGCGCACTGTAAACCAGTACCGTGAGCCCCGACACAAGCTGCAGGAGAGTGGACCGCTCTTCGTTGGCGGCCTCCCACAACGTCTCCACGAGGTCCTCGGTGACCTCGGCCGTTGGCAAGTCAGCCGCTCCTGCAACGATGTTGGCAGACTGCTCTGCCAGATGTCCGTATCTGTGAACTAGAGTGGCCCCATCTAGCGCATCATGCTCGCTGCGCAGTTCCCGGTAATCCTGGTGCAACTCTCTCCAGGAGTCCCGCAGATCGTCGAAGGCGGTCTCCAACTCCTTGCCAGCCTCTACCTCTTCTTCCGTGTAGGCTTCCGCGTATCTATCGTGCAAATCCAGGGCCAGGTCTTCCACCTCAAGCTGCGCCCGGGACGACGCCGAGCGCTGCTGCTCAACCAGCTCGAACAGGGTTATGTTTGTCGGCTGCCAGCGGTCGCGAAGCTGTCGGAATGATGTCTCTTCTGCCGCCGCCGCTTCGATAAGCATGTTAGCGAGCTCTGAAGTAACCGACGTCCTGGGTATGTCCCTGGCCTGCTCCGTCACGCTGTTGCTGTCGGCAGCGAAGACGTTAAGAGCCTGCCGAACTGAGCTGACGTGGCACTCGGTCAGTCCCGCGCGCCAGATGTCAAACTCCTGGTGCAGGAGGTCCCATTCTTGCTCAAGCGCCGCTAGTTGCTGAGCGAACTCTCTCAGCGTGGCCCGCTCTTCATTCGTCAGTGGAGTAACAGTCTGTGCGGGTGTTGGTGTAGACAGAACTGCGGTGACTGCTCCCGAATCCGGGCTGCTCGTGCTTTCGCAGGCAATTGCGGCTGCCATGAAGAGCAGCAGTGCAGGCAGAATGAAGACAGGGACTGGACCAATTCTCATATTTACTCTTGAACTCCCACATAGTCACTAACCAGATTGTCTCTGAAAGTGCCTCGGACCAGGCTTGTCACGGCGTCGGACAGCGTCCTTTCCGAGTCAGCCAATACCACAAGCATGTCACGGTCTCCATCCTGGGCAAGCACAAGGACTGACGTTTCCTCCAGTGCGAACTCCGGCCCGAACGGTGTGCCAAGCGAATCGTCGACCCGGACCCCGGCCGCCTGCAAGTAGTGGCTGACCTGCACCACGTCGTCGTACAGGCCCAGGAAGACAGAGTCGCGGCTTGTGTCCTCTATGCCGCTGATCTGCGAGGCGATGTCATTGGAGGCCAGCCCGTTTCTCATGCGGAGACCGAGATCGTACAGGGCGGGTTGTCCTAGCAGTATGTCCACTTCGGCGTCAGGACCGCTCTCATAGAAGTAGGGAAAGTCTCCCAGGCCGAAGCGCCTTTCGCTGTCCGTCATGAAGTCGGCGATGTTCGAAGTGAACCGGTCGTTATCCAGCAGGAAACTGTTCGACGGCACCATGAACGTGAAGTCTCCAAGCGCCAGTACGTTGGGACTGTCACCCCAGGCAATTGGATTGATAACTTCGGCAGAATCTAGAATAGAAGACTTGGTGTTCGGACCTGTGAACGCCAGTCCCGGCCCGGAGGAGCGGACGGACCCAGCGTACTCCAGCAGGATCGAGTCAATCCCTGCCGTCAATGTGTCGGGCTGGAAGTCTCTAATGAAGATGTGCCTGAAGTTCTGGTCGTACTCAATGGTGTCGTACAGATAGTCCGGCTGGAAGTTCAGGCCGAACCTCTTGGCCAGAGAGTTGATCCGATGCGCTCGCGACGGATCGGAGACGAGGAGGAGCTTGCCGCCCTTTTTTACGAAGCGTTCCACGATCGCCGCTTCAGATTCCGTGTATGGGTCGCGCGGCAGGATAACCAGGAGTGTGTCCGCTCTGCGAAGCTTCTCCTCCAGAACTGCCAGCCTGACTTCAACTCTCTCTGGAGCGAAACCGCCCAGGTACTCAACGGTGTACCCGCGGTTTGAGACCTTGGAAATCAGTCCGGCAGCTTCCGTCTCCCTGAATGTGTTGCGGTGCAGGGCGTCCACGACCAGCAAGCCATCCCGGACCTGGACTGCCGGCGAATCGGGTACTACTTGGAAGGGAGCCGTGTAGGCCGCAATCTCCTCATACGGCACGTGCACCGGCGCGTCCCTGACAGAACTGCCCTCGTAGTAGTAGAAGTACGCGCCTGCAAAGGCGGCAGCCGCGGTTACGGGGACCAGCGCAGCTATTGCTAGTCTACGGAGCATTTCCAACGTACAGGTAATAGAAGTGTGGGCGCGCTATGTCCAGTGGGAAGTCCGGCAGGGGGTCTTCGCCGTCATCGTTCAATCTTCCGTATCGCATGAACTCCTGCACAGCTTGGAGCGGTGTTATCCCGTCGATGTACTCGTCACCCGGCGCCTGTCCGACTGAACCGCCGTCTTCAGCGCTGCCTGACCTCAGGGCCAGATAGTCCGAGAGACCGCCTCCGCCGGACGATGGATTGACTCTTTCGAGGTCTTCCAGGAATTCGCGCAGCACCTCCAGGTTCACGTCCACGGTTTCGTATCGTGAGATCCCTGCGAGCTCCGCAGCCTTCCGGAACGCATCAATCTCGCCGCCGATTTCATCTACCAGGCCGAGATTCACAGCGTCCAAGCCCGTGTATATGCGGCCCTGCACCAGCTCGTCTTCGGAGATGCGCAGTCTGCTGCCCCGCTCGGTGACCACGATCTGGGCGAAGGCTTCCTTGAGCTGGTCGACCATTCCGATCCACTCTCTCCTCGTAGAACCGGACTGCTTGTAAGGTCCGGTGAAGATGACGCTCTCGGCAGGTAGGGCAGGAATGATGGGGTCAGAGAATGCAACAACTCCCACGTTCCCCACCAGTGACGAGACCTGCGTGTACATATGGCTGGCGCCCATTGCCATCATGTATCCGCCGCTGGCAACCAGACCGTCCATGGAGATAACAACCGGCTTCTCGTTGCGAAGGTTCTTGGTTTCCATGTACAGGCGCTCGCTGGCGGCCGCACCGCCGCCGGGAGTGCTTAGCTTAATGACAACTGCCTTAATCGAGTCGTCGCGGCGGGCGTACTTGATGAACTCATTGATGGCGAAGGCCGAGTTCTCGCTGATGATCGTGAACGGGACTTCGATCACGCCTATCTTGGGCTTGCCGGGAAACACGAACAGAAACACAAGCACGCCGGCCGCCACGCCGGCCGCCACGCCGACGGCAATCGCCATAACAGCAAGCGAGTACCATGCGGCTAAAGTCCGCAGGACGAGTTGTGACGCGGCTCCCAAATTGCCCAGGACTCTCAATCGATACCAGTCCTCATGGATGTAGCACCGTGCGGCCCTAATG
>JAAXHZ010000115.1 GCA_012270625.1 Dehalococcoidia bacterium
GTGACGAAGGGCAGGGCGCTGCTGGTCGTCAACGACCGCGTGGACGTAGCGATGCTCGCAGACGCTGACGGGGTCCAGCTGGGCGAGACTGCGCTGGACGTTGCAGATGTCCGTAAGCTGGTCGGCCCAGATATGCTCATCGGCCGGTCTGTGCACTCCGAAGTGGGCGCTGTGGACGCAGAGTGCCAGGGCGCGGACTACCTGGTTCTGGGTACGGTGTTCGAGACCACTTCCCACCCGGACGGTCGCGTCGGTGGCGTCGATCTGGTGAGAGAGGTCACAGCATCCGTCGGCATACCCGTGCTCGGCATCGGTGGGATCAGCGCCGCTAACGCAGCGAGCGTAATGAAAGCCGGGGCCAGCGGCGTGGCGGTCATCACGGCTGTCACCATGTCAGACGACCCACGGTTGGCAGCTTCAGATCTTTCCACAGCCATTGGCAGCAGAATCCCAAGTCCGGCGAGTCGATAGATGATTACTCTCACAGTAAACGGCAAGCCCCGTGAGGCCGATGGCCCGGTAAACATCAAGCGTTACCTGCTCGACATCGGAATCACTCAGACCGCTATCGCGGTCGCGCACAACGGCACTGTCGTTCCCCGAGCCGAAATCGAGACCGTCACTTTGCAAGACGGCGACACACTTGAAATCGTGCGCGCCGTTGGCGGCGGCTAGACGATTCCAGTCACCTGGTCGCGGACGGTTTGCGCGCCGAAATCACAATGGCGAATGGGATATGCGTGAGTCGTTCCCAATGGTCGGCCCAGTACCTGCCTGCGTAGGGTGACTCCGGCCCGTCGTCTGCTGAGACAGGGTAAGGCTCGAGCAGCTTCTCGACCACCAGTCCCGCTCCGGTGACAGTTTCGACCAGCTCTTCGATTGTTCTGAAGAAGGTCAGTCCCGGCGAGTGGCCGTCTGGTACAGGGTCTTCCCAGACTTCTACGGGCGGATTGAAATAGTCCGTCACGAGCAGCGTGCGCCTACCCATATCCCAGTCGAACGCAGTAAGCGGGTGTACCGTGGACATCAGGAGCTGCCCACCCGGACGTAACAGGTCCGCGCAGTGGGCAACGCAGCTCATGAGGTCTGGGATGAACTCCCATCCGAACGCGGACAGGATGAGGTCGAACGAATTCGGACGAAACATCGTCGGAGATCCCATGTCTCCCACGATCAGCTCGAACGACTCTCCGGTCATGTTCCTTAGAGCGCGCGCGAATTCGAGCTGAGCTGACGAAATGTCCAGCGCGACTACATCGGCGCCCCAGGAAGAGAGCGCGATCGAGTTCTGCGCCCCGCCGCATGCGAGTTCGAGCACTTTCTTGTCTTGCACATCGCCGAGGAGTCGAAAATGTCGTTCCCCAAGGGCGAACGGCGCATAGTGAACGTCGGAAGTCGAGATCGCACTGTCGGCCTGGTAGGACTCCGACATCGCGTCCCACCCGGCTCTGATGGCTATCTTGATGTGGTGGTCATGCACGATCAGACCGACTTCAGGCCGCCGAGATCGCTGACCTCAGAGCGGTAATCGCATCCGACACCGATGTCGTGTCGTTGTAAACCGCAGAACCTGCGACGAGCTGATCGGCGCCAGCGCGAACGACCAGGCCCGCGTTCTCCGCCTTGATCCCACCGTCCACCTCAAGCGTGACGCCTAGTTCCAGTTCGTCTAGCAAGCCACGGGCGCGGCTAACCTTGCTGACCATCGAGTCTATGAACGGCTGACCACCCCAGCCGGGGTTGACTGTCATAATCAGCAGCAGGTCCAGGTCTGCCACGACCTCATCGATCGATCTGATACTGGTGCCCGGATTGACTGCAACGCCAGCCTCCATGCCCGACTCCCTGATCTGCGCGATCGACAGGTGCAGGTGGGGACACGCCTCGAAGTGAACGATCAACCTATCTGCGCCGGCATCACGAAGCTGGCTGAAGTGGTTCTCGGGTCGTTCCACCATCATGTGGACTTCTAAAGGCAGCGCCGTGTGTGGTCTGATTGCCTCCACAATAGTGGGGCCGAACGTTATCGGTGGAACGAAGTGGCCGTCCATTACGTCGATGTGAAGACAGTCCGCGCCACCTTGCTCCGCTTCCGCCACCTGCTCACCCAATCGCGCAAAGTCGGCCGAGAGGATCGAAGGCGCGATCCTCACCGTTTTACCGCTGTTCAACTTCGCCCTCCAACTCTGTCCGGGCCCTCTTTCCGGCCTCGTGAACTCGCTTATGAGCGGTGCCGCCATGAACGTCCCGCGCCGAAATGGACGAATCTACAGTGATCTCATAAACGTCCGAACCGAACAGCTCGGAGTGCGTCTGGTACTCTTTCAGCGTCAGGCTCTCGAAGCCGACGCCGCGCCCAGCCGCGTCTTCCGAAAGTCGCGCGACGATGCGGTACGCTTCCCGAAAGGGCATCCCCTTTGCGACCAGGTAATCGGCGATGTCGGTAGCGAGTACGTATCCTCCGCTGGCCGACCGGCGCACTTTCTCCTCGTTAACAGCAATTCCGGCCAGCATGTCACTGAAGACCCTCAGCGTTGCCAGGATAGTGTCGTATGAGTCGAAGAATCCCTCTTTGTCCTCCTGCATGTCTCGGTTGTACGTCAGAGGCAGGCCCTTCAGCGTCGTCAGAAGCCCCATCAGGCCTCCATAGACCCTTCCCGTTTTGCCCCTCGCGATTTCCGCGAAGTCAGGGTTGCGCTTCTGCGGCATAATGCTGCTGCCCGTGGTGTACTCGTCGGACATCCGTATGAAGCCAAACTCCTCCGAGGACCACAGCACCAGCTCTTCGGCTAATCGAGAAATGTGCATCGCGCAGATAGCCGCTGCCGAGTGAAAGTCGAGCAGGAAGTCTCGGTCGGAAACCGCGTCCATGCTGTTCGCGGATATGCGCGCAAAACCGAGCTCATCGGCAACGAACTGCCGGTCGATGGGGTAGGGAAGTCCAGCCAGAGCGCCGCTGCCGAGCGGCAGCTCATCCGCGCGGTCGAATGCCTGGCGGAAACGCTTGGTGTCCCTGCTGAACATCTCGTAATACGCCAGCATGTGGTGGGCGAACAGCACAGGCTGCGCCCTCTGCAAGTGAGTGTATCCCGGCATAGGTAACTTGGGATGAGCCTCTGCCAGCGCCACCAACGCTGAGCGCAGGCCGTGGAGGGCCGAGATTACCTCGCCGATCGCCCCCTTGGCGAACATGCGAACGTCGAGTGCGACCTGGTCGTTGCGTGAGCGTGCGGTGTGAAGTCTAAGCGCCGGTTCGCCAATCAGCTCGAACAGTCGGCGCTCGATGTTCATGTGGATGTCTTCCAGCTCGGGCCGCCACGCGAAGCTGCCTTCTTCGATTTCACTCTGGACTAGCTTCAGTCCGGCAACGATCGACTCGCAGTCGTCGCGCGTGATGATGTCCTGGCGGGACAGCATCCGAGCGTGGGCGATCGAACCGGTGATGTCCTGTCTGTACAGTCGCCGGTCATAGTGAAGTGAGACCGTGTAGTCGGAGACGACTTCCCTGAGACCCATCGCCAAAGTCAGTCCGGGCGCTTTGGTACCAGGAACCTGCGCCTCATCGTCAGGATCTGCTCGTCCCTCTGATTATGCGCCCGAGTCTCGATGTAAACGATTCCTCGATCAGGTCGTGAATTGGACTCTCGGACTTCCAGTATCTCGCTCTCGGCGTAAACTGTGTCACCGTGGAATGTTGGGCCAGTGTGTACTATCTTCTCGTACTCTAGGTTGGCGATCGCCTTGCCGGACATCTCAGGGACGCTCATTCCCACCACCAGACTCAGGACCAGCGCTCCGTTCACGAGTATCTGCCCGTGCTGATGCTCTGACATGTAGCGCTCGTCGATGTGAAGCGGGTTGTGGTTCATCGTAAGCAGCGAGAATAGATGGTTGTCCATCTCGGTAATCGTCTTGCCCGGCCAGTGCTTGTGAATGTCGCCGGGGACGAAGTCCTCAAGATATCCTCCGAACGTTGCGCGTCTATCGTGGATCATGTTTCCTTCTCAACTTGAGCCTAATCACATCGCTTGGCATGTCGCCGTCTTACACCGCGTGCCGCTCCAGGAGACGCCTCGCGATCAGAAGCTGCTGAATCTCGTTGGTGCCCTCTCCGATAATCATCAGGGGGGCGTCACGGTAGTATCGCTCGACGTCAAAGTCCTTGATGTAGCCATACCCGCCGTGGATGCGCATCGCCTCCATCGCGACCTCGCCGCAGGTCTCCGAGGCGAACAGCTTCGCCATGCCGACCTCGAGGTCCACTCGCTGTCCGGCGTCCTTCTTGGCCGCGGCATCGTAGGTGAGCAGTCGGGCCGCTTGGATCTTCGTCGCCATGTTCGCGAGCTTGATCTGGATCGCCTGGTGTTGAGCGATCGGCTGGCCGAACGCCTCGCGCTGCTGCGCGTAGCGAATTGCGGCATCGAATGCGGCGGTTGCCACGCCAACGGCCCGCGCCGCCACATTGATCCGACCTCCCTCCAGTCCCGACATCACGTGCTTGAATCCCTGACCTTCGACCTCGCCAATCAGGTCTTCGGCCCCCACGCGACAGTCATTGAAGATCAACTCTGAGGAGTCCAGCCCCCTGTAGCCGAGCTTGTCCAGATGCTGGCCGACACGTACACCCGGATTCGGCTTCTCGACGAAGAAGCAGCTCATGCCGCGATGACGCGGCTGTGCGTCCGGATCGGTCTTGGCGAGTACCGCGAACGCGTTCCCATGCTCAGCGTTGGTAATGAACATCTTGGTGCCGCGTATGACGTACTCTTCACCATCCCTGGTAGCGGTTGTCTTGATGTTCTGGACGTCGCTGCCCGCCTCCGGCTCCGTGAGCGCTAGACCGCCGCGAAGCTCGCCATTAGCCAGCCTGGGCAGTATGCGCTCCTTCTGCTCGCTTGTTCCGTAGTTGGTGACGATATGGGCCAGAACGTGATGCGTCCCAATTATGCCGCTCACACTCATCCAGCCGCGGCTGAGCTCCTCGAAGATCACGGCGAAGGTTGTGTGGTCCAGTCCCAGGCCGCCGTACTCTTCGGGAATGGTGATTCCAAACAGGCCCATCTCCCGCATCGGCTCGATAAGCTCTTGGGGATAGATATCCTCGTTATCGTACCGTTGGGCAATAGGTTCGACCTCACGCCGGACGAAGTCCCTGACAAGCGTGGTTATCTGGCTTCTTACCTCTGAGACGGCAGTTGTCATTTGATTCTCCAGGTTGAGTAGAGGGCGCTATTGGAGAAGCGTCTCTAGTGACCGAACGATGTCTGCTGCTTACGCCCTAGGTTCTTGGCCGATATGCCCAGCACACGGAGGAATCCCTCGGCATCCGTGTGGTCGTATGTACCCATGGCTTCCATCGAGCTGTCGTCGGTGTAGAGAGAGTTAGGCATTGCGTCCGACGTGTCCTCAGCGGTGTCGAAGTAAACGTTGCCCCGGTGCAGTCGCACGGTGATCGAGCCGGTGGCGAGCGCGGTGATAGGCTCCAGCGCAGCGAGCGCGGACGCTGTCGCCAAGTCCAGCCAGTATCCCTGGTATATCTGGACGCTCACGACGTGCGAAACGTGTTCGAAGAACTCCCGCGCTCTCCTGTCGAGCACGAACTGGAGTAAGAACTCATACGTCTGCCCCAGCAGCTCCATGCCGGGTGACTCGTAAATGCCTCTCGACTTTATGCCAACGAACCTGTTCTCGACGACGTGGGTTCCAATACCGACGCCATGAGTGCCTGCAACCCGGTTGGCGGTCTCGATCATGTCTTCGAGATTGAGCGATTCGCCGTTGATCTCAGTAGGAACGCCCGACTCCCACCTGATGGTAACCAGATCCGACCTGTCCGGGGCATCCCAGGGCCACACGCCCATGCCGGGCTCCACGAACGTTGGCGAGATGCTTACGTCTTCGAGGTCTCCGGCCTCATGCGTCAGACCCAAGAAGTTGGCGTCAGTCGAGTACCTGGACTCGCGAGCGGGCCTGATCGGCAGCCCATTCGCCTCGCAGTACTCTATCATCTGCTGCCTGCCTGGAAACTGCTCTACGAACTCAGGGTCCCGCCACGGCGCGTAAACCTCGGTGTCAGGGTGGATCATGTTCGACGCGAGCTGAAACCTGACCTGGTCGTTGCCCCGTCCGGTCGCGCCGTGGAACATCACGTCGATGTCGCGTTCTCGAAACTCAGACAGAATTGCGCTCACTGTCACGGGGCGCGCAATTCCAGTTGTGTTCCAGTAACCGCCCTCGTATCTCGCCTGTGACTGGATGACTTTGAGGCCAGCCTCGGCAAGCGCCGCGCGTCCAGGCACGATTACCGCGTCCGATGCCCCACACCCGATCATTCTGTCTGAAATGGCAGAGAGATTCTCCTCGTCCGGCTGCCCAAGATCGACCGTAAAAGCCTGGACCTCGAATCCTTTCTCACTGAGCCAGTGCGTGACCGTACAGCTATCTAGGCCGCCGGAGACAGCCCCGCCGACGACGGTCACATTCCTGTTTTTGAGTTCGCGCCAGTTCACTCTCTAGTATCTCCCTAAGCTCCGAACACCTCGGCCAGATTTATCTCGAACTCTTCGAGCGTCGGGGAGTTCAGTGTCTCATCCTCACCGTACCTGCCCACCTCCCTGAAGACTCCGTCCATGAGCAGGAATACCCAGGCCATTCGGCTCACAGGATCGACCAGCCAGCACTCGTTTACTCCATGTCTCTGGTACAGATCGAACTTGTCCCGCCAGTCTCGCCGCGCCGTGGACGGAGACAGTATCTCAACGACGATATCCGGCGCGCCCTGGATGTTGGCATAGGTGATGATGTGCTCACGCTCTTTCGACACGAACACAAGGTCGGGCTGAACGGTGTCGTGCTCGGACAGCTTAACGTCTGTGGGGGCGTTGAAGACCTTTCCCAAGTCTCGCTCCCTGGTGAATGCTTTGAAATACCATGCCAGTTCTGCCTGAATCGACTGATGTTCCATGTTCGGCGCGGGTGCCACTACTAACTCTCCGTCAATCAACTCCCAGCGTTCATCGTCTGGAGTCTTGGCGTAGTCCTTGTATGTGAGCTTGATCTTGGGCTCGTGAGTTACCATCGCGCCCTCCTGTTCATATCTTTGAATCTCAGCCAAATTGTGAAGCCATCGACGCATCTCATATGCCAGTTCATGTGCGGTGACGTCCATAGACGCAAAATGGCATGACGCTGCGGTCTACCGACTCGTCTCGTTCTGCGCTGCGGGTCAGGCAATTTCGGTGCTATTGAATCAACTCATCTATTTGCCATGAGGGTCGTCGACTAGTTGGAATTTACCTCGACCGACCCGCCAAGCCTTCGCTGGCTGTCCCTTCTTTACATAGTTGCCTTTTTCACTTCCGTCTTTCGTCATGCTTTGGTTGGATGGGATGGTAGTAATAGAGTTATGAGTAAATGCCCCGTGCGGACTTTGTAAATGTGGTCTTAAGTCGGCTCTTGTCCAGATGTACGGAATCAGGCGATTCTCTCTGAGTTTATGAACACTCTCCCAGAAACTCATTCGATGCCTTCCTTTGGTTACCGTGGGATACGGCCGCTCAGACGAGTACATTACTGAATTCAGCAGTTCAGTCGCATGGTCAAGAGTGAATCCAACTACTTCTCCTTCACAGTCGAACTCAGCTATGAGGTTTTCGGCTACGTCGGCTCCCTCGTTCGCAGGGCGTCCGTTCCACAGTGAAAGGGTGTCCGTTTCTCCGTCGTAATATATATCCAGTTTCATAGCCTCCCCCACCTCCTCAGCTTCTCACGGTCAAAGAATCGGTTATGAAGTCTGCCATCCTCGACTATTACTCGGAGCCATTTTGCAGCTTCATTGATGTATCCGTAATATCTGATTCTGCCGTCCGCCTGAGTTTCTGTGTAGTACGGATTGGCTAATACGCGCTCCACCCATTCATCTTTGATTTCTGGATGTTTCCGTTTAACCCTTTGTTCATAGTAGAGCGTGGTTTCCATGGACGTCTTTGCTGGAAGGAGATGTCACCACTCCGGCGATCTCAGTGCCCAAGTGGTGACCTGCGTCTTATCAGTCCCCTACAGCCTTAGCTGGGTTTCAGCCCACCGCGCCGATAGCCGCGTCCAGCCGCTCCATTGCCTGGTCTATCTCCTCCGCAGACACTGTCAGTGGCGGCATAAGCCGCACAGCGTTGGGGCGGAGCGGATTCGTCAGCAGCCCTTCCCTGTTGCAGTTGGCGACTACGTCCGGTCCGATGTCGGACTCGAAGATCACGGCCCATAGAAGACCCATGCCGCGTACCTCCTGGACCTGGTCATACTTGGACTCCAGGCTGGCGAGACCGGCGGCCATGTGGGACTCCATTTCGGCGGCGTGTCCCGATAGGTCGTTGTCGATGATGTACTTGGTCGATGCGTAGCCCGCTGCGCAGGTGAGCGCATTGCCTCCGAAGGTAGAGCCGTGGTCGCCAGGCTCGAACGCACACGCCTCGTCCTTGGCCATGAATGCGCCTATGGGCACACCGCCGCCCAGTCCCTTGGCGAGTGTCATGATGTCCGGCTCCACGCCGAATCTCTCGTACCCGAACAGAGTGCCCAGTCTTCCCATGCCGGTCTGGACCTCGTCGAAGATCAGCAGCAGACCCTCCTGATCGCACAGCTCGCGCACATTCTCCAGGTAGCCCTCAGGCGGGATGTTTACGCCACCCTCGGCCTGCACCGGCTCGATCATGACCGCGACCGTTCTGTCGGTAACGGCGCCCCGCAGCTCCTCTATGTCGCCGAACGGAACGTGAGAATAGCCCGGCGGTATGGGTTGGAAAAGCTCCTGGTAGTGGGGCTGGCCTGTCGCTGACACGTTGGCCATCGTGCGGCCGTGGAAAGAGTTCAACGCCGTCACGATCTCGAAGGCGCCGTTACGATTCTTCGCCCCGTACCGGCGCGCGAGCTTCATTGCTCCCTCGTTTGCCTCGGCCCCGCTGTTGCAGAAGAACACCTTGTCGAGCGCCGAGTTCTCCACCAGTATTTCCGCGAGCTGAAGCTGAGGAATCGTGTAGAACTGATTCGAGGTCTGGAGAAGAGTCCTCGCCTGCTCCGCGATCGCGTCTGCTATTGCCTCGTTAGCGTGCCCCGCGTTGTTGACAGCCCATCCCGACGTGAAGTCCAGGTATTCCTTGCCATCTACGTCCCATACCTTCGTGCCATCGCCCTTTACGATGACGACGGGCTGGCGCCGCACCACGAACATATAGTATTTGCTCTCTACATCTGTCCAATTGGTTGTCACGTCATTCACCTCCGGTGAGTTCCTTGAGTTTGTTCAGCGCATCTTCCAGCGCGGTCAGGTCGTTCTTTATGCTCTCGATCGAGTCGGAAACTATCGTGATCTGCATCTGCAGCTCGCCTTCGCTTACCGGCGCGGGAGCGGTAGTAGTTGTATCAGAAGCTCGTGGCCTATCGGGTTCGCCCACCGTAACCAGCGACTGCTCGCCGGTCAACGCCGCGAGGGCAAGCCCCAACGAGTCCTCCATCACCACCCGATCAGCGGTCGCCAAAATGACCCGCTTCAGCTCCGGGAAATCTACGCCTTCAGCCCGGATGTACACCGGCTCTGCGTACAGCAGCGAATTGCCAATCGGAATTACGAGCAGATTGCCCCTGATGCAGGTCGAACCCTCTGAGCATCTCAGTGTAAACCAGGCTGAAATGTTCTGATCGTTGTCGATCCTCGCTTCGACCTGCTCGGGCCCGTCGATCTGTCGATCCTTCGGGAAGTTGAAAGCGACCAGCTTCCCATAGTTATCCCCGTCACTACGGGCGGCCAGCCAGCCAATGAGGTTCTGCCTCTCGCTGGGAGTGTAGGGCAGCAGCTGCATGAACTCCTCGCTCTCCTCCCCCGGCAATCTCATTATCACGTAGTAGGGCTCCACCGGCTGGAGTGTTTCGCCCTGCCCGAACTTCTCCTGTGGAATCGCCCAAAGGTCTTCGTTGTTGTAGAAGTCCTGCGGGTCTTTCATGTGATACTTTATGTACTTTCCAGCCTGCTCTGAGAAGAAGTCCTGCGGGTATCTGACGTGTGACTTCAGTTCCGGCGCCATCTGGTCCGCGCGGACGAAAAGGTCTGGGAAGATCCGCTCGTATGTGAGGATCATCGGGTCGCTCTCGTCCCAGATGTAGTACCGCAGACTGCCATCGTATGAGTCCACGACAGCTTTGACGCTGTTGCGCATGTAGTTGAAGTGAGTGGAGAACCCCCCTTCTCCGGCAGGTATTTCAGTCGGCTCGGAGTACGGGTAGTGGTCGGTTGTCGTGTAGGCGTCCTGCACCCAGAACAGCCGTCCGCTTGCCGCGACTATGTATGGGTCCCTGTCCAGCTGGAGGAACGGCGTGACTGAAGCCACCCTCTCCTGGATATGCCTGCGATATTGCAGTCGGCTGGCCGGCGTGATCTCTCCGCTGATCAGGATGTTTACGTCCCCGAACTGCCAGGCGTACGCCAGCCGACGGAAGAACGAGTCGAGCTGCACTCCACCGTTGCCGTCATAGTGGTTCCTGAACAGATCACCCGCCTCGGTCTGGTAATCGATTTCCTGTGTGTTGGAGTTGACTATCACGTAGTCAACCGTGTTCTCGCCATAGTAGATGCGTGGATTGTCGACGACTATATCCGGCGGTGTCTCGCCATCTTTGCGGCCAATGGGTATCGCTCCATCTACCGGGATGTCTTGCGCGTAGAACTCCGGTCTGCCTTCTGGGGTAAACTCCGTGGCCGGACTCATTGCGATCCCGATGCCGTGCGTGTACGAGAGCTTGTTGTTCACCCAGGTCTGGTCCTGTGGATTCAGCTTCTCAGGCGCGACCTCGCGCGCCGAAAGCAGAACCTGCTTGTATTCGCCGTCGATATAGTAGCGATCGACGTCGGCATCCTTGAAATCGTAGTATGGCCTGATGAGCTGAATCTGCCTGTACACGCTAGACAGCGGTCGGTAGTCCCAAAGCCGAATATTGTTGATCGTCTTGAGGTTGTCCTCTATGAGACCGACGCTCACTTCCGACTCGGCTGGATAAAACGCCTCTTCGATCCTGTCCAAAGCGAACGCCTGCCGCGTCAATTCGATATTGCGGGCAATGTAAGGGCTCTCCTTGGCAAACTCATTGGGGGTCACCGAGAATTGCTGAATCACTGCCGGCCATGCCGAATTCAAAACCAGTCCTAGTACAACCCACAGGACCACTGCCCCAATGACAATCCGCAGCTCACGGAGATAGGCGTTCGCCGCCATTAGAATCGCGGCGGCGGCGGCGATGATCGTCATTATCAGCAGCGCTGGCCTCCGCGCGTTGAGATCGGCAAAAGTCGCTCCGAAAACAGTCCCGTCTTCCGACAGAACGAGCGCCCACCGATCGATCCAGTGGCCGACCGCCATTGCCAGCATGATTACGGCGGCAATAATCGAAACGTGCGCGAGCCGACCTCCAGCCAGCGAGTAGCTCGTGCCGCGCAGGCTGTAGTTAATGAAATTCAGTCCAACTGTTGCCAGCAGGGTTACTATCGCCAGACCCAGGATCCAACCCTGCGCGAAAGAGTAAACCGGCAGATTGAAGATGTAGAATCCGAGGTCCTGTCCGTAAACGGGGTCCACTTGGCCGAAGGGCACCGAGTTCGTGAACCTCAGGAACAGCTCCCACCGCGCCGCGAGCACCGACCCGAAGATCAGGCTCAGAATTACGACGACTATGACGGCGCCCCATAGTACGGCCCGTCTCAGAGTTGGGACCACCTCCGCTGGTATCGGAAGGTTCACTGGACCCACCGATTGCAGGTGAGCTATCCGAAGGCTTACGCCTACTATTACAGCGGTGACCACTGCCCCAACAGCGAACAGCGCAATCCTCGTCACTGTGACCTTCAGGAAGATGCTTCTGAATCCTAGCGCGTCGAACCATAGAAGGTCGGTATAGATCCCTCTCCCAAAGGACATCAACCCGAACACGACTATCAGCCCGATAATCACCGCGCTCCATTTCAGGAAGGAAGGGGACATGGTGGGTGGACCAATGACGGGTTCTGGAGACGACTCGCCGCCGTTGCGTGGAAAATCTTCAGCCATTGTTTTCCTAAGACCTCATCCGATGCGCGTTCCTAGGAACGCGCCGTTCAGCGATTCGCGAAGCGCTCCGGGCTTTCTTCCGTCAATGATGTGGGACTCGCTGCCAGATCTCAGCGCGCGTACACACGCTTCGATCTTGGGGATCATTCCTCCTGAGATAGTACCCGCGGACGTAAGCGCCTTGGCTTGGCCCTCGGTAATCCGGGGTATCAGTCGATGGCCGCGATCGAGAACACCTTCTACATCCGTGAGAAAGTACAGTCGGTCGGCCCTTAGCGCTCCTGCTATTTCACCTGCCGCGGTGTCCGCGTTTATGTTCATCAGGGAGTTGGGATATGTGGGGTCATCTGTGGCGCACCGTGCGACAGGTGCGATTACGGGAATATAGCCCGATTGCGAGGCAGCCAATATGGGGTCCGTATCGACCTCGGTGACCTCCCCTACGTAGCCGAGCTCGGGGTCCTTCACTTTCGCGGTGAGCATCCCCCCGTCGGCCCCGCTCAGGCCAATTGCCCTAGCCCCCGCGGTGGCCAACTGGGACACAAGCTCTTTGTTGATGAGCCCCGCGAGAACCGCTACGACAATCTGAAGGCTGTCCTTGTCCGTGACGCGCAGGCCGTTCTTGAAAACAGGCCTGACGTTCTGGGCGGCCATCCACTCGGAGATAGTCTTTCCCCCACCGTGGACAACTATCGGGTTGGCCCCCTCTCTCTGAAGAGAGACTAGATCGTCTAGGGTAGTATCGTGCTCCCCGAGAGTGCTGCCGCCGATCTTGACTACTATCGTCCCATTGGGAGAATGCTCCTTGGGCAAGTCCGACTTACGTGGTGTACGCCGAGTTAAAGGTCACGTACTCTTCCGTCAGGTCGGACCCCCACGCGGTCGCCGAGTGGTCGCCGATGTTCAGGCTAACCCGGAATTCGACCTCGTGGGCTGCCATTCCCGCGACAACAGCGTCGGCATAGTACGGTATTGCCTTGCCCTCGTGAACAATGTGAATGCCGTTGATGAAGATGTCTATTTTCGACTCTTGAAGTTCGATGCCGCTCTTGCCGAGCGCCATCATGATGCGGCCCCAGTTGGGGTCTCTGCCATGTACCATCGCCTTGACAAGATTGGAGGACGAGATCTCGCGCGCCGCCCACCGGGCGTCCTCGCGTGAAGTCGCGCCTTCGACAGTCACTGCCATGATGTGTCCGGCGCCCTCGCCGTCCCTGACCAGCTCTTTAGCCAGAATAGTGCAGACTTCAGTAAGCGCCTCTTGGAAAGCTCCAGCCCCCGGAGAGTCGGCGCTGCTGATTGCGTCTCCGCCCCCGGCGCCGTTGGCAAATAGAAGAACCGTGTCATTGGTGGACTGGTCGCCATCCACGTCAATCATGTTGAAGCTGACGTCCACCGCCGCGCTCAGCGACTCCTGAAGGAATCCCTCAGAAATCGAAGCGTCGCACGTTATGAATGATAGCATCGTAGCCATGTCCGGGTGGATCATGCCCACGCCTTTGGCGACACCACCGACTGTGTACGTCCGTTCGCCGACATCGAACTCGACCGCGACGTATTTTGGAACGGAGTCCGTCGTCATAATCGAACGCGCGAACGCCGGTCCACCCTCGTCGGTCAGCTCTATCCCGCTAATCGACTGGCGAATCAGGGCCATTGGAAGCTCAACGCCAATCACGCCCGTGGAAGCGACCATCATCTCGCCAGCGCCCACGCCGGCGTGGGCCTCTGCGAGCCGAGTCATATCCAGCGCATCCTCCACACCCTGTTCTCCCACAGAGCAGTTAGCGCAGCCGCTGTTGGCGATGACACCGCGAGCCGTTGACGATGGAATGCGGGAACGTGTAACGGTTACTGAAGGCGACAGAATCTTGTTCCGGCTGAAAGTGCCAGCCACGGTCGCGGGTCGATCCGACACGAGTATGCCTAGGTCTAGAACACCCTCGCCGGACGTCTTGAGTCCGGCGAACACGCCACCGGCTCGATACCCTTTGGGGGAAGTGACCGAACCGCCTTGGATGAGTTTGACGCCCTCTGCCATACGATCTTCCTTTAGGGACTGTGCCGCCTTCGATCCGTCGATCAATCGACCCTTCCGACGGCTACGGCAGTATAGCACACCGTCCCAAACACGATAAAGATTCGACAACCTGATCTCCGCTGCTTAGTACAATCCCGATTCTGCTCTCTCGGCCGCGCATCGGAGCTGCGCGGGTTGCTCGTTAGTCCCACGATGGCCCAGCTTCAGAAAGACGCCGAGGCCTCCAGGCGCGCCACGACGCCTACCGATGACTGAAGGCTACCCGTCAATCCCAGCGACACGCCACCGAACGGCTCGCTGCCCGCTGTCCCTACGCCTCCTGCTCCACGCGGCCCCAACCGCATCGTCACTGGCAAGGTCATCCAGGGCCGTTTCGACCTCAACGAGGTCGGCCTCATCGAAAACGAGATCATCCAGAACCTCCGTGCCGACGGCGGAGAAGTGAGCATCCACATCACCATATCAGCCACCAAGCCCGACGGCTTCTCGGGGAGCATCACCCGATCGGTGCGCGAAAACAGCGACCAGCTGGGCTTGGACTACGAAGACGACCAGCGTTATGTAAAATACTAGGCACAGAGAAAGGAGGGTCTAGGATGCCATATAAGGACTACAAACGTGAAGAAGTGTCCGAGTTGGGCAGAGCCATCTACGAAGAAAAGATAAAGTGCTTTGTAGAACCGATGGAGAACGGGAAATTCATCGCCATAGACGTCGAAACCGGCGACTATGAGGTAGGCGAACGACTCATTGACACCTCCGACCGTCTCCACGACCGTCGCCCCAACGCCGCCTGCTACATAGGAAGGGTCGGATACCCCGCCGCATTCCGCATGGGTTGGAGGAGCACAGCGTCCCTAGCGCCTAATGATCGTAGGTAAGATAAGCCCGAATGTAGAAGCCCGGATCACTGTCGAGATGATACGCCTCGACGGTGTTACTCAGTCCGTCGAAGTTGTCCTCGATACCGGGTTTAGCGAGGACCTGGTCCTGCCGTCTGAAGTCATTCACCAGTTAGAATTGACGCCGCGTGGAAATATACACATGATACTCGCCGACGGGCAGAGAACTATTCTCCCTGTGTGGGCCGGCTCTGTGATTTGGCATGAACGGCCGAGACGTGTATCAGTCATCGAGTCCAGCGGAGAATCCCTGTTGGGAATGAACCTGCTCCTGGGGAGCACGATTACGATGGACGTGCGGATCAATGGCGACGTGACAATAGAGGACTCAGACGAACTATGACCACATACCGCCGCAAGCTCATCGAAGTGGACCTCCCCCTCGACGAGATAGCTCATTCACGCGGCGATTCCTCACCCGCGAGAGCCACATCGCGCCAGTGGATCTTGCGCAGGCCGCCATCGGCCCGGGTATGGAGATCTACTCGCAATACAGTCGTGTCGAGACCCTCAGTGGTGAGCGCGTGTCCGTCCGCGACGCGCTGGTACAGATCAATCGCGTCATCGCTGAGTATCACCGCCACGAGCAGGGCGAGCTCGACCCCGAAAGCCAGTTCTGCGTAGCTTGGCTGAGACAGCACGGCTACTCGGAAGGCGACTATAGCGAAGCTGAAGTGCTCTCCCAGGCTCTGAACGTGGCGGTCGATGTCCTGAGCTCTCGCCGCCTGCTCACCGCCGAACGCGGCCGCGTAACTCTCCTGCCCTTGGATGAGTACGCTCCCGACCGTCAGCCCTCCCTCGGAGAGATGACCGCGTGGGAAGGCTGTTTCAGAATCGCCTACCATCTCAACCGCGAATACGGCGAGGGCGTGGCCGGCGCCGCCAAGGTAGCCCGCCAGATGAGTGGACCCGGCGCGGATGTCGAGTCCGTCGAACGCCTCGCCCGCATCCTCTACAACCACTACGACAGCCGCGGCGACTCCCAGAACGCCGTCATCTTCAACAACCTCGTGACATCCTGGCAGGACATCCTAACCAAGATGCAGGAAGCCCCCAGTGGCAGATTATTTGAATAGCGCCCCAATCTGCGCGACAAGTCGTCCACAATATCTGAAATCACATCCTGATCATTCCGTAAATCCTGCTCAGGATAATCACAGCCCATCACCCAAATCAGACAAATCACAGTTCAGACAATTGAACACCTTCACACTCAAATACCAACTCGAAAGAGAAACCCGCCCGTTCCGGCGCGCCGATGTCCAAAGCCTGCCCCGCGACCAGCGCGGAGTCTATGCCCTCTGGCTCCCCGCCGGGGACATCCCCGAATGTCTCTACGTCGGCATATCAACCACCTGCGTCCGCCGCCGCCTGCTCGATCACCTCTCCAACGAGACCAACCCCGAACTCCGCCGTCAGCTCTATATGTTCCCCGACACCGTCCACTTCTCCGCCGCCTTCACCGACACCGACGACCAGACCCGCCAACTCGAAGCCGCCCTCGTCTCCGACTGGCAGCCCCTCTGCAACATCCGCCTCCGCTAAGATCCCCGGCCCGCGTCCGGCGCTGGAGCAAGCGTCAATTATTTGGTGAGTATCCATCGCAGTATGCGGACACCCAATACCTTAGCGCCGCTTCGTGTCCTTCCTGGATACACTCATGTCAACCACTCTTATGATGCTTCCCACGCTGGACTTGCCCTTCCGTCTCCGCCCCTCCTCGTGCTACAATACACCCATGAAGAACACAATTTCTAATATCGCTGACATAAAGCCTAGATTATGCTTGTGGAAAACCGAGAGCCATACTATTTTCTCCCATAGCTAACGCTGGGAAAACTCTGGACGACTCTGGATGAAAATCGTCCCAGCCCGACCCAGTGTCTCCCCTGTTAGATGACCAGTTAAAACCAGCGTATTTATAAACCAGCATATATGACTAGCTCAACCGGACGACCTTCTGCGACACTCATCAACGACGCTCCGAATAGACTGCGCGAAACGCGAAGGATGTGTGATACGATTTGAAAGAGGCCGCCTCAGGGTCGCCGAAAGTGAGGACGCCGAGACGAAGTGCCCACCAGGATAGCGGTTATATCAGACACACACTTCAGTCGCTGGGACGAGGTGCATCCACAAATCAGGCAAGCCGTAAGGAATGCGGACATCGCCGTCCACTGCGGCGACATCGTTCGCCAAGACGTCGTTGACGGAATGAGGAATGAAGCGCGGCGCGCGGTGATAGTTCATGGCAATTCCGACCCGCCGGACCTGAGACAGTCGCTTCCGTACACCGAAGTCATCGAAGTCGAGGGAGTCAGGCTGGGAGTGACCCATCCGGCGTGGGGAGGCCCTGAGTTCCCCCTGGAAGAGTTGCTGCCCGACTTCCCGGAACCCGTGGACGCGATTCTCTTCGGCCACCTTCACGAGACGATCAACGAGACGCGGGACGGAATTCTGTTCGTCAATCCGGGTCAGGCGTATAAGTCGTTCATGGTTCCCGCCACGATGGCGATGCTGACGGTGTCCGAAGG
>JAAXHZ010000116.1 GCA_012270625.1 Dehalococcoidia bacterium
GAGGACATCGCGCTCAGTGAACAGCTCGAAGCTCGGCGCTTTTGGCGAGATATCGAGTACCCGGCGCTCAGTCGAAAGCTGACTCACCTAGGCCCGTTCGTCAAGCTGAACGAGAGTCCGATTCAGGTACGGCGACCCGCGCCCAGCTTGGGCGAACATAACGACGAGATCCTGGGACGAGCCGGAACAGAAGTCAAAGCATCTGGCAGGGAGCGCAGGGAAACCAGGACAGATAGCGCGATGCCCTTCGAAGGGATCAGAATACTGGACTTCACATGGGTCGGTGTTGGACCTATCACTACGAAACATCTTGCGGACTTCGGCGCCGACGTGATCCGGATCGAGTCGGTATCCAGACCTGACGTCCTGCGAGGCGGTGCCCCGTTCAAGGACGGTGAGCCAGGTATCAACCGCAGCCAGTTCTCGGCAAACTACAACTCCAGCAAGCGTGGACTGGGGCTGAATCTCGCGCTTCCAGAGGGTAAGAAACTGGCGCTGGATCTGATCAGAGAGTGGCAGCCCGATATTGTGGCAGAGAGCTTTACGCCGAGGGTCATGGCGGGGTGGGGACTGGCGTATGATGATGTCCGACGACTGGTGCCGGACGTCATTTACTTCAGTACGTGCCAGCTAGGACAGACGGGTCCACACTCCAGCTTTGCGGGCTTCGGACAGCTAGCTGGGGCTATGGCGGGGTTCTATCACATCACCGGATGGCCAGACCGTGATCCAGCCGGACCGTACGGAGCTTACTCAGACTTCGTAAATCCGCCGAACGCGGCTGCGGCGATAATAGCGGCGCTTGAGTACAGGCGACGTACGGGTAAGGGACAGCACATCGATCTGTCGCAGTACGAGTGCGCCACCCACTTTCTTGCTCCGGCGATCATGGACTATCTGACTAATGGGACGATACTAGACCGGCGTGGGAACGAGGACGACGTTGCGGCACCTCACAACGTCTATCGATGCGCCGACCAGGAGCGCGGTTACACGGGCGAGGGTGAGCAGTGGATAGCGATTGCGGTCTCAAATGACGAACAGTGGAGGTCGCTCTGTCTCCAAATGGGCCAAGCGTCTCTGGCAAACGATCCCAGGTTTGCCACGGTCGATGCCCGTCGTCGTCGTGCCGAGGAGATAGACGCACTCATCGGGACGTGGGCGCGGGACAAGTCGGCGCGAGCGCTGATGCTCAGGCTGCAGGAGTCCGGCGTGCCCGCTGGTGTCGTCCAGAGTCAGGCCGACCTGTGGGAGGACCCGCAGGTAGCTCACAGAGGGTTCTTCCAGTGGCTGGATCATGCTGAGTGCGGTCCTATGCCTTACGACGGGCTGACATACCACCTCACTAAGACGCCGGGCGCGCTGAGAATGCCGCAGGCTTTGGTGGGTCAGCACAACGCTGAGATTCTATCGGAAGTCCTCGGCCTCGATACTGCCGCAGCCAACAAGCTGCTGGAGAGTGGCGTCCTCGAACAGTCCTGACGGCAGGAGGATCACGTGGCAACCGCGCTAGAGGGTATCAAGGTGGTGGACCTGTCCAGGATGGCGCCAGGGCCGTTCTGCACCATGGCGCTGGGGGATCTCGGCGCCGATGTCATAAGGGTCGAGGAGCCGGGTGGAGGGCGAATGGCGCGCGCGCGAGGGACTGGAGCGGATCAGGCTGAAATCGAGCGGCGGGCGGCGTTCAACGCACTGAATCGGAACAAGCGCAGCATAGCGCTCAACCTGAAACATCGTGACGCGCAGGACGTTCTGTACCGACTGGTGGAGGACGCTGACGTGTTCGTCGAAGGATTCCGTCCCGGCGTGGTCTCAAGGCTAGGATGCGACTACGAGACTCTCAGAGAGATCAATCCGAGGTTAGTCTATTGTTCTCTGTCAGGGTACGGTCAGGACGGACCTTACTCGGTTCTGGTCGGACACGACATCAACTACATCTCGGTGGGTGGAGCGCTCGGAGTTATCGGCGCTCCTGATGGACCGCCAATCATCCCGTACAACATCATCGCAGACTACGCCGGTGGAGGATTTCACGCGGCTATGGCCATCCTGGCGGCGCTAATGGCGCGTCAGCACACGGGAATGGGCCAGCATGTGGACATCGCGATGTCTGACGGGGTTGCGTACATGATGGCTTCTCTTATGTCCGAATACTTCTCAGCGGGAACGGTTCCGACCAGAGGTGAGATGGGCCTGAACGGGGGCGCTCCCTACTACAACGTGTACCGGTGCAGAGACGGGCGGTACATCAGCGTCGGATGTATCGAGCCGTGGTTCTGGTCTGCTTTGTGCGAAGCGCTCGGACGCGAAGACTTGGTAGAAGGGCAGTTCGAGCCGGACAGAGCAGCCTTCGTGAAGAGGGAGCTGGAAAGCGTGTTTGCAACCAAGGATCGCGATGACTGGTGGGAGCTGCTCTCAGGGCGCGACAACGTTGCGGTAGCCAAGGTGAGCTCTCTAGACGAGGTCGTCGTTGACAGTCAGAACGTGCACCGGAAGATGGTTCTGGATGTCGGTGAAGTTGGTGAAGAACGTGTGATGCAGGTTGGAATCGGCCCGAAATTGTCCGAAACTCCAGGTTCGATTCGATCTCTCGGCGCGATCGTGGGTCAGCACACGGAAGAGATTCTTACTGAGCTGGGGTACTCTCTGGCGCAGATCGCAGGGATGCGGGAGTCTGGGGCTGCACAGTAGGGGGTGTCAGTCTCCTGTCAGCTCTTCCTCTACTTCCACGCCGAGCGCTCTGAGCGCAGTGGCGAGCATGGTGTAATAGCCGACCAGGACGACCAAGTCGACGACTCCAGCCGGACCGAGCAGGTGTTCGACAGCCTGGAAGGTACGATCTGTGAGGTCTCCGTTGTTTACAAGCTCCTTGGCGGCCTGCGCGAATACGCCCTCCTTGGCTGGCAAGCCCATCGGGGCACGCCCAGATCGAATAGCCTCTATGACGGCAGGCCTTACGCCAACTGCCCTCGCAACAGGCTCGTGGTGAAACCATTCGTACTGGCTGTCAGTCTGCTTTGCAACAGCTAGAATAGCAATCTCCCTGACCACTGGATCCAGCGATGAGTTGAAGCGTAGGTACTCTCCCAGCTGCCCGACTGCGGCAGCAGCGTCCGGGTTGTTCAGAAGTACCCGGAACGAATTGGGCATTGGTGTGTCGGGTTCGACCGATCCTCGAGTCTCGGCGATTCGATCGTATATCGTCGCTGCATCGTCGTTTAGCATATCCCGGCTGACGTAAGGTAACCTCGCCATATTGTCCTGTCCTTTCTACGAGTGAGCATGTTGGAGTTTCAACACGTCCGTTGCCTTACCCGGTCTGCCAGGGTATCCAACCTGTCTGAAGTATCTACGCGATAATTACCAGCGGGAACTGGGCCGCGAAGATCGGGAGGGAGCCTCTCGATCATTGTGCGATGATACTGGCGGGTGGTGTTAACGTCGGGCAGTGTCTCAACAAAACAGCCGTTTTCCGCTATCTGACTGAGGAGTGGGCTTGAATTTTCGTTGCAGATAGGATGGTCTGCATGGGTTATAAAGTCGCGCTCGAACTGACCGTCCGCGTTACTGATCCTGTAAACTTGCTTGGGGCCGGGCAGTGAAACTTTGTCCTCGCTGAACTTCATCATCGGTTTGCCATCGTACTCTACCAGCTTATATACGAAGTCTGTGTAAGGAGCGTCCGCCGACGTTCCGACGAGGGTGCCGACTCCGAATCCGTCTATCGGCGCACCTGAGCATACGAGGTCGGAGATCGAGTACTCGTCCAAGCCGCTGCTGGCAAGTATCCGCACGTCGTGGAGGCCGGCGTGATCCAGCATATCGCGGGCCTGTCGAGAGAGTACCAGCATGTCGCCGCTGTCCAGCCTGATGGCCCTGAGACTGCCGTGCCGAGCTGCCATCCCCCGGGCGACTTCGATGGCGTTCTGCACGCCATCAAGCGTGTCATACGTGTCAACCAGGAACGTGCTGGAGTCCGGAAACGACTTGGCGTAGCTGCTGAACGCATCAGTCTCGTTGTCGAAAGTAGAGATGTAGGAGTGGGCCATTGTGCCCACGGCGGGGATGCCATACAACGACGCGGCCCGGACGTTGCTGGTGCCGGCGAACCCAGCGATATAGGATGCGCGCGCAAACTTGATGCCGGCGTCTAGGCCGTGGGTTCGACGCGATGCGAAATCTACGACCTGCCTGCCGTCTACCGAGTCCACGACGCGAGCTGCTTTGGTAGCGAGCATGGACTCCAGGTTAACCTGGTTTATCAGGAACGTCTCGGCGATCTGGCACTCGATGATAGGTCCGCTTACTTCGATGACAGGCTCATTGGGGAAGAAGATCTCGCCCTCTTTCATTGCCCTGACCGAACCTGTGAACTTGAAAGAGCTCAGATAATCCAGCAGGACATCGTCGAACAGTCTCATACGGTCCAGGGCGTCCAGAGCGTTCTGAGAGAATGCCAGACTCCGGAGATATTCGATCGAGGACTCCAGGCCGCAGAAGACGTAGTACGCCCTGTTCGGCGGGAAGTTGCGAAAGTACAAGCTGAACGTGGCATGTCCGGTCCTGCCGCTCCGAAGGTACGCCTGCGCCATGGTCAGCTCGTAGAGGTCTATGAAGAGAGGGTCTGTGGTGAGGATGGCGCGCATGTGGACTGTCAGCTTTCTTACCTGATTGACCGAAGTGTAGAATTGCGGAAAGTCTTGGTCAACCGTGATAGGAGGCAGTTCAGTGGCTACGACAAGCATAATCAGACCGCTATTGCCCGCCGGGAGTCCTGAGTCAGTTGGGCTGGACTCTGAGCGTCTTGGCCGGCTCGACCGGCTTGTGGAAAAGCATATCTCAGACGGTCGTTATCCGGGAGCTCAGATCGCGGTTGCCAGAGACGGCAAACTGGTGAAGAGCGACACCTTCGGGCGGTCGAAGATAGACCCAGAGTCGGTCATGGCTGACGAGGCCACCCTCTGGCTGATGTTCTCTCAAACGAAGGTAGTAGTTACTGCCGCTCTGTGGCAACTCGTCGAGGCTGGCGCTCTGCGATTCGCTGACAGGATCAGCGACCATGTGCCCGAGTTTGCCGCTAATGGCAAGGGGGAGATCACCCTGTTTGAGGTCATTACTCATCAGGGCGGGTTCCCTTCCGCAGAGGTGCCGGAAGCCGCATGGCATGACCACGAGCTGCTCAGAAGGATCGTTTCCGATTTCAGCCTGGAGTGGACGCCAGGTTCGAGGGTGCATTACCACGGGTTGGCGGCGCACTGGGTGGCCGCAGTGGTGATCGAGGCGATTACTGGGAAAGACTACCGAGACCACATCAGGGAGGCGCTGCTGGAGCCGATCGGGATGGACGATCAGTTATTCGTGGGCGTGAGCGAGGAGGCAGACGATCGCTGCGCGGACATCCATGAATTCAAGGATGACGCCATGGTTAGGTCGGCGCGCAACACCCGCGCCTGGCGGGCGGCGGGCGTACCAGGTGGCGGCGGATATGGGACTGCAACTGGCTTGGCTGCGTTCTACCAGATGCTCCTATCGGGCGGTATCTTTGACGGGAACAGGGTTCTCAGTCCGCGAGTAATCCAGTTCGCGACTCGCAATCACACTGGAGACCGTGTTGATGAGAACATGGGGATGCCCATGCACAGAGGTCTGGGCCCACACGTCAGAGGATTGACCCCAACTATACGCGGGCTGGGAACGATCGCCTCGCCTTCGACATTCGGGCACGGCGGAGCGGGCACGTCTTATTCCTGGGCGGACCCCGAGTCTGGAGTATCTTTCAGCTACCTGACCAACTGCATGTCGCCAGAGCCGTGGCATAGCGTGAGACTCGATCAGGTCTCAAACATAGTCCATTCGAGCATTGTTAAGCTATGAGCGGCTGCGCTCTAGCTCGACCAGAGTTCTACGCAGGATTTTGCCCGATGGGTTCTTGGGGACCGCGTCGATAAATTCGACCTCGCGGACGTGTTTGAACGTCGCGACCCTCTCAGCGACGAAGCTCATTACGTCTTCTGCGGAGAGGTCAGCGCCGGATTGCTGTACTACGAAAGCCTTTGGTATCTCGCCTGATTCAAGGTCTTCTTTGCCAATGACCGCGGCGTCTGTAATTCCAGGATGTTCTAGCAGCACTCCCTCAAGCTCGGCGGGAGGGACTTGGAAGCCCTTGTACTTGATGAGTTCCTTGAGTCGGTCCAGTACCCACACGTAGCCGTCCGGGTCCATCCTGACGATGTCTCCGGTGTGTAGCCAGCCGTCCTCTGTGAGCGTCTCTTGGGTGGCCTCCGGGTTGTTGTAGTAGCCTTTCATAACCTGCGGCCCGCGTACCATAAGCTCTCCGGTCTCGCCGGGGGCAACTTCGGTCTCGCCAGTCTCAACGTCAACCACCTTTTGCTCGGTGTCGGGCAGCGACGGCCCGATGGAGCCTGGGCGGGCCAGGTGTGGCTCCAGGAAGTCAGAATGAGTTACCGGGGAAGCCTCAGTCATGCCGTAACCCTGGATAATCGGGAATCCCATCACGTCCTGAATCCGGTTCTGCATATCCGCTGACAGTGGAGCGGCGCCGAAGAAGCCCACTCTAAGCGCGGACAGGTCGTGGTCTGCTACACCGGGATACTGCGTGAGGCCAAGCCCCACGGGTGGGACGGTGAACAGCATGGAGACCCGGTGACGCGACATGAGGTCCAGAAACTCGTCCATGTCGAAACGGCCCATCATCACTTGGGTACAGCCTGCGCCTATTGCTCCGTTCATCAGCACGTTCATACCGTAGATATGGAACAGGGGCAGGTGTGTCAGCAGCACCTCGTCGGGTCTGATTACCGATGCTTCGTCCGGGCGGTTCAGGAACTGCTGGACGTTGGCTACCAGGTTGTGGTGAGTGAGCATGACCCCCTTGGACAGTCCCGTGGTGCCGGAAGAGTATGGGAGAACCGCAACGTCGTTGACCGGATCAACGGGGATGACAGGCGGAGCGCTGGAGGCATTTTCGAGTAGGCTCCAGAAGGAGTCTGCGTCCGAGGAGTCCTGGCTGATGACGATCTCACGTTTGAGCGCCGGAATCTCGCTGCGGGCAGCGTCTGACATAGGCTTCAGGGCTGAGTGAACGATCAGTGTCTCGGCGCCGCTGTCGTTGAGCTGATGGGCGATCTCCCTCTCGCGGTAGCCGGAGTTAACGGTGGTAACGATGGCTCCCGCCTTGACGATGCCGTAGAAGGAGATCACGAACTCCACACAGTTCGGGGCAAGAATCGCCACACGGTCGCCGGGGCTTACGCCCAGTCCAGCCAAGGCAGAGGCGAGCCTGTCCGAGTACTCGCCAAGCTGAGCATATGAGTAAGT
>JAAXHZ010000117.1:0-403 GCA_012270625.1 Dehalococcoidia bacterium
ACTATGCGGTCTCTGGGGCTGTCGAAGACCCTGTGCAGCGCCAGTGTGAGCTCGACCACACCCAGGTTCGACGCCAGGTGACCCCCACGCTCCGTTATTACGGAGATGATCGTGTCGCGCGCCTCTTGCGCGACCTGGGCCAGCTCCTCGTGGGTCAATCCCCTGAGGTCGCCCGGTTCATCGATCTGGTCCAGGAGACGGGGGGACATGGAGATCTCCTTGTAGAGTGTCGGTCGCCGACGCCGCATCATTTAGGCCTGAATCACAGCGCCTATAGTTACTGTAAAGTAGGATACACGCCATATGCTGTCAAGATAAGCTGACGTCCCAGCGGGGAACCTGTTTCAATTTAGGAGGAGATGGTTCGGAGAGCCAAGTGTTCCCTCTCCCTTGAGGGAGAGGG
>JAAXHZ010000117.1:413-2377 GCA_012270625.1 Dehalococcoidia bacterium
GAGGGCTAGGGTGAGGGTGAAGTCCCACCACCTCCTAAATTGAAACAGGTTCCCCAGCGGGTACGACAAAAGGAGGTTAGGGCATCGTGGACCTGGTGAAGAGAATTCTGGCCGTCTTTCTTGTAGCGACCGGGATCGCTGTGGCGGCCCTGCTCATAGCCACTCCCCTATTCCATGACGGGTCGCCTGACTACCCTGCATGGAACGTGCTGAACTGGTTCATGGCCGCGGGCGTGCTGATAGTCCTGGTCGTGAGCTGCCTGCGCAAACATGCCGGCGGATCTGACGAGCCTGCCGTCACCGAGTACCTGCGACTCAACCTGGTCTATTACGGCGCCATCGCGCTGACCATGCTGTTCTTCTGGGAGTGGTTCTGGTCGCTGAACCCGGACAGTGAGACCGGTGACGCGGTTACCTCTCATATCGTGTACTTCCCGCTCGTGGATGCGCTGTACACGGCTCTCGCGCTCTCGGTCGGACGCAGGCTCTGGAGAGAGGTTGGCAGCATACAGGCATAGCGCACGCCGCGTGTTTTTCCAGATGCGCGGACTCACAGTGGGTTCGCCCACACCCAGAAAACACCTTCACGCACTTTTGGTGCATAGGTACAGCGTCCGTGTATAATGCCACACGCTAGTGAATTACAGAACTGACTGCCCCTAATACACCCGCGCCAGCGGTAATCGGGCAATTAGCAAGGAGGCTAACGTGAGCAGATTACGATTGATAACGCTGTTGATCCCGGTGGTGGCGCTGTCGCTATTTGCGGCAGCCTGCTCGGGAGGAGACACCCCAGCCCCTCAGCCCACTCCCGACTTCTCAGCCCTGATTAGCAAGGCTATGGAGTCGCAGCCGACAGGCGCGACCCCTGACGAGGTCGCTGCCGCGGTCCAGGCCGCTCTCGCGGCCCAACCCGGAGTCACCGAGGCGCAGGTAGCCGACACGATAGCCAAGGCGCTTGCTGACCGGCCTGGAGTCACAGAGACTCAGGTCGGAGACGCGATTGCCAGGGCGCTGGCTGAAAGGCCCGGCGTAACCGAGGCTCAGGTGGCGGGCGCCATTGCTGATGCGCTGGCAAGGCAGACTCCCGGACTGACAGAGGCCCAGGTCGCCGACGCGATCGCTGGGGCGCTGGCTGAGAGGCCCGGTGTAACCGAGGGGCAGATGGCGAGCGCGATCGCTGACGCGCTCACGCGCCAGACTCCCGGCCTGACCGAAGCTGAGGTCGCCGACGCCATTTCAAAGGCGCTGGCGGACCGTCCCGGTGTCACCCAGGAAGACATCCAGAAGGCGGTTGAAGACGCGGTAGCCAGGGCCATGACTCCCGATCCGTTCAGGATCGGCGTGATGGAATCGGTCACAGGCCCAGGCGAGACCTACGGCAACGTTGCCGTGCAGGCGAAGCAGATGGCCGTCGATGAGATCAACGCCGCCGGAGGCATCAACGGTCGGATGCTGGAGATGATCGTCGAAGACGAGAAGTGCAACGCGCAGGACTCGATTACGGCGTACAGGAAGCTCACTGACGTTGACGGCGTGAAGATCATTCTCGGAACGTCGTGCAGCGGCGCGATGCTCGGCGCCGCTCCGTTGGCCGAGGAGGACGGCGTCATCATGTTCTCCGGACTTGCGACCAACCCCGACATAGCCGACGCAGGCGACTACATCTTCCGAACGTCCATGAGTGACGCGCAGGTGGGCATAGACACCGGCAACGTGCTGTGGACGGACGGCGTTAGAAAGCTCGCCACGATCACCGAGGCGACAGACTACGCAGAGGGTGTCCGCAGGACCACTGCCGAGCACTTCGAGAGCCTCGGCGGCGAGATCGTCGCTGAGGAGCGTTACGCATCCGACGTGACAGACTTCAGATCCCAGCTGACCAAGCTGATCAACGCTAATCCCGATGCCATACACATCTCCGCACAGTCGGAGTTCACCGGCGGCACCGTCGTCAAGCAGGT
>JAAXHZ010000118.1 GCA_012270625.1 Dehalococcoidia bacterium
TGGACTCCAACAACGCGCGCTCCATCTTCGGCCTGTTCAAGGAGATGGTCGAGCAGCGCGGCATCAGCGTGGTGTCAGCCACCCACGACTCGACGCTGCTCGCAATGGCAGACGAGGTAAAAGAGATCCGCGACGGCCAGCTGTCCGACGCGACCGACCTGGGCAGACGCTACCGGGACTAGGGGATGCTGCGACACAAGTGCAGGTCGAGTCAGACGGTCAGCTATTCGAGAGAAGTACTGCCCATTCTATTCTGTCAGCCGGCCGAGTGCTTCGGGAATCCAGTTCGTGGCAGATTTCACGCAGAAGGTCCACTCGCCACTTTTCATCCAGCAGCATAAATAAGCTTCTGGCCAGGGTCTGTATTGAGGTCTGATAGATGTTACTCCCGCGCACCCACTCCTCATTGATACGTGCTGCAATCGTGTCCCGATCTTCCTCGGCAAAGTTGGGCGTGGCGAAAAGGACATTTGATACGCCGCTAGAGCGAGCTTTGATGATCGTGGCTTCGAGTTCGACCAGAGTGAGATTGTTACCCTTCACTTCCACCGCAAGCGACAGCGAGTTGTCAGGTCCGTAGCACAGCACATCGCCCGGGGAGCCGGATGCTGAGTCCGGTTTATTTACGCCTTGACTCGTGACCCTTTGAAATATCGAAAACGCATCGCCTGTAGTGCGGAGCAGAGCGGTCGCAACGATCTGGGGTCTGAGACCTCCACTAGGGGACATCAGGTACTCGTCTAACAGGGCGCATAGCCGTTCAAGGCTGATTCGTAAAGGCACTGGATAGACAACTTCTTGGTCAGACAACCTTCTCGCGATGCTGCGAAGACATCTATCCAGTATTGTCGAAGTTGCTGAAAGGCTGTCAACACGGGAGAGAACTTCTACCAGCGCATCCCACTCATGCCGGTACCTCAGTCTCTCCATATCCTGATCGAGTCGTGGTCTTCTTAGCGGATTGTTTACATAAGGGTCGGTGCTGGTTCCCAGCACGTTCCGGTTTGCTTGAACCCACGGCACGACGATTCGAGTGCAGAAGCCCCTGGGATCCCATCTGCCTGTGTCTCCAGTTTCAGGATCAGAAGTACCCATCTGTAGGCAGAGTATATCTCGGCTGGGTAGGGCAAACTTTCCTAGCAGTTGGGTAAAGAATACGTAACGGATACTGGTCAGGCTAGAGTTGACGAATTGGTCTATCTCTGGATCGTCGCCAGATGATGGCTCGTTGATAATCGATGTCCATCGTTCATTCAACCACTCCATTAACTGTTCATCGTTCATGGATCGAAATTCATCCAGATCGATTCTTGGCGGGGCTTTTGCACGGAGTTGGCATTCCGTTCGGGCGCATCCACGCGCCGCCATGTTCGATACAGACGGTCATACAGTTCTGTACGATACCCAGACAGAATGGCTCGACCTCGAATCGATGCAAGGACTTCAAAGAGCTCGGTATGGTCTTCGTCGCTCATTTCGTATTCGTACGCGGAAGTATCCCCCCGGGCCGAGTGGACGTATGGGGGGTCGAGGTAAAACACTGTGTCAGCTGAGTCGTACCGTAGTATGACATCCAGAGCCGGCGCATTCTCGATCTGAACGCGCTGGAGCCTCTGGGTTATTTCTGCAAGACCATCGACCGAGCCGAGCCATCTTGAGACGGCTCCAGCCATTCCGGCTCTGGACGTTAGAACACAGTGGGCCCAGCGCCCCTCGCTACTGGTCTGTGCCAGGCCGGTCCGGGTCTGACGAGCTCTGACAAAGAACCGGCGGGCGCGCTCTATACTGGACAGGCCACTCTCATATTCACATGCTCTGGCCAACTCCTCGCGAGAGAATGGAGTCAGTCCTATGGCTTTGATCAGGCCTGGTCCTTGATCCCTGAGAACCTCAAAGAAGTTGACCACCTCAGAGTCGAGGTCATTATAGGTCTCGACTGGCGCAGGGGGCAGATTTATTAGAACTGCCGCTGAACCTCCAAACACATCGCAGAAGTGTCTGCCATCCAGCGGGATATTTGGCAGTATGAAGTCTAGATGACTGAATTTGCCACCATACCAACCGAAGGCAATCAGCCGTTTGCGACGTTTTGAAGTTCGTCTAGCAATGCGTCGACCTGTTCCGGTCGAATTCACCGTTGGAAATGCTTGACTCATGGAGGGGCGCTCCCCTTGCCCGCAGTATAGTGCCTACTGATAGAACAAATGTATTATAGGTTCTTTGACAGTAGTGTCAACTGCCGTGGACTGGTTCTCTCCTACTCCGGATCCCACTCCGTCTGGACTGCCGGGGTCGGGTGAATTCCATAGATGAGTGCGGGCTTGCCGGACTTGTTTGAGAAGCCGTGCTTGACACCAGGAGGCGCAAGTACGAACTGGCCGGCCGTGACAGTGTAGGTCTCGTCACCGAGATACGCTTCCAGCTCTCCGTCAGCGATCAGGATAGCTTCCTCGGTCGGGTGGGCGTGCAGCGGAGGCGACGATCCCGGCTCCATCAGCACCTCGGCTACTGACAGCTGCGTCGAACCGCGTTCGCCATCAACCATCGAAGACCGTTTGAAGCCTTCATACATCTCAGTCATCGAAACTCCGCTCTTGTCCAGAATGGGCATTGTCTTCTCCTGCGTGTGATAGCGACCGTTGAGCCGACTCTCCGAGCTCGCGGGTCAGTTTCGGCTTATTGCCAGCAAATACTTTACCACGCTCGCGCGCTTATGACGCCCCGTTCGAGGCTCAGAGTTCTCCCGAAACTAACCTGCGACTGCCTTGCATTTGTATTAGAAAGATATTAACTTTCGCCCAGCATTTGTGTTCTAGGCGAGGTTTGCAGATGCGACACGTCGCTCCTCTGCCCCAGCGGCTGGACAGCCCGCTGGAGCAGTACCTCAGTACCCATGTCCCTCCGTCGTCGAGCCGCGTGCCTCCTATCTATCGGGAGACGACGAAGTGCATCGCGTACATGTGCGTCTATGCCTACGGCTGCAGCGAGCGGACCAGCCGCCCCGCGCAGGTGATGATGCGACGATGTATGCGGTACATTCCCGAGGAGCTTCGGGTCAAGCCGAAGCTCTCGGACTTCGCGCTAGACCTGCTTGCCAAGCAGCGGCAAACCGGAGTGGAGCACCACCACGATACGTCGGCCATCCTCGACGAGCATCGTCCCGACGGCCCGATTCGCAGGATCGCCTGACCGCCCCACCGCGCGCCAATGCGTGTACAATCTCGAGACTGACCTGCGGTGAGCCTGCTCTTCCGGAGTCGGTACTGCGCCTTGGGATGATTCACCGAGAATGAGGACACGATATGGCTAACATGTTCGACCTGACCGGAAAGACCGCGCTCGTTACAGGGGGCAACGGCGGCATTGGGCTTGGTATCGCGCAGGCACTCGCGGGCGCGGGCGCGAGCATCGCAGTCGCCGCTCGTAACCGCCAGAAGACCGATGCCGCCGTGGACGAGCTTAGCGGCATCGGTGTCAGGGCCATCGGACTCGACATAGACGTCGCTGATGAGGCCAGCGTGGTTGGCGCAGTGCAGGCGACCACCGACGAGTTTGGAGGCATAGACATTCTGGTGAACAACGCTGGAATCGGCATTCGCAAGCCGCCGCAGGACTACTCGCTCGAAGAGTGGCAGCGGGTGATAGGCATCAATCTCGACGGGACGTTCCTATGCTCCCGCGAGGTCTATCCTCATATGAAAAGCGCGGGCGGCGGCAAGATCATCAATATCGG
>JAAXHZ010000119.1 GCA_012270625.1 Dehalococcoidia bacterium
ACTTCCGGCGGCTTGCCAAAGACAAGGTGCGTCTCATCACAAGCATACGACCTGCATCCAGTCTAATTCGGGTGCGCTAGTTCACGTGAGTGCGCCTCTGCACCCCTCACAGCATCAGCATGTCCACCTGGTTCAGCTTGCGATTGACCGGGTCCACTTCGTACCCCAGCATTTCCAGCGCTGTCACTCCCATGATCGGTGGATCGTCTTCTGCCCCGAACACTGCGGTCACACCCGCGACCGCGTCTTCGTAGCGCATTTGTATGATTCCAGTGTCGCGAGCGACTACGCCTCCGAAGCCCAAGAATCTCCTTCTTCCGAGCCGCTGGACTCCCATCCTATCCAATATGCTGGACGGCAAAACGCTAAGCGTTGCGCCCGTATCAATCAGTACGCGGACACTCTCGCTCACGTCCGGATCCGCCGGGTTGGATACATCGACATGAATGAATCCCATACTATCTTCCCTATTCTTAATGTGGAAAGCACGGCAGATGCCAAGAAGTCTCACCGTTTTCGGCGTACACAATGCCGCAAAGCGGCGAGAAGTTGTTGCCGTTGACTGCGACTGTAGCAAGAGGGTCGTCCTGAGTCAACGCAGGATTAAGTCCTTGATGTTCAAACGGCTACTTCAGCAATCCCATGCTGGTCAGGATGAACGCGTACTCCTCCGCGTCTTCGTACAGCCTCTCGTATCTTCCAGACCTTCCTCCGTGGCCAGCGCCCATGTTGGTCTTGAGCAGCAGCGGGTTGTCGTCGGTCTTTAGAGTACGCAGTTTGGCCACGTACTTGGCGGGCTCCCAGTAGGTCACCCTGGGGTCGTTCAGTCCCGCGGTTACGAGCATCGGAGGGTAGTCGCGCCGCTTCAGCTGATCGTATGGGGAGTATGAGGCTATGTACTCGAAGACGCTCTTGTCTTCTATCGGATTGCCCCACTCCGGCCACTCAATGGGAGTGAGCGGCAGCGTATCATCCAGTATTGTGTTCAGCACGTCCACGAAGGGAACGTGAGCTACGACCGCGCCCCATAGCTCCGGGGCCTGGTTCAATGCGGCGCCGACCAACTGGCCGCCGGCGCTGCCTCCGGAAATGGCGATTCGCCCTTCTGCGCTGTATCCATGCTCGATCAGATAACGAGCGACATCCACGAAGTCGTTGAACGTGTTGGTGCGCTTGTCGAGCTTACCAGCCTCGTACCAGTGGTATCCCAGGTCGTCGCCCCCTCGTATATGCGCGATAGCCGCGATGAAGCCACGGTCCAACAGCGACAGCAGCGACGCCGAAAACGCAGGCGGGATAGCAAGTCCATACGCTCCGTAGCCGTACAGGTACAGTGGCGCGGCGCCGTCCACCGGGGTGTCCCTGCGGCGGACGATTGACGCGGGAACTTGTACACCGTCACGAGCTGTCGCCAGTACCCGCTCCGTCACGTACTCTGAGGTGTCGTACCCACTCGGGATCTGCCGCACTTTCCGCATCTCGAGATCTCTCGTATCGAGGTGATAGTCGAACACGGTGTCCGGCGTGATCATCGACGAGTATCCGAGGCGCAGCGTGTCCGTCTGGAACTCCGGGTTGGCGCCGATATAAGCGGTGTACGCCGACTCTGGGAACGATATGTAGGTGGACTCGCCAGCACGGTCGATCAGGCGCACGTGGTCCAGTCCGTCGATGCGCTCCTGTACGGCGACGAAGTCTTGGAATGCCGAGAAGCCTCGGATGTAGTGGGTGTCAGAGGCGTCCACCAGTGGTGTCCACGACTTCTCGGTAGGGTCGTCCTCAGGCGCTGTCGCCAGCCGGGTGTTCTTGTGCGTGTCGTTGGTGCGTATGACGAAGCGGTCTCCCTGGTGGTCCAACGAGTACTCGTGACCGGCACGGCGCGGAGAGATCAGCGCAGGTTCTGCGCCGAGATTCAACGCGGGAAGCAGGCGAACCTCTGAGGTAACGTGATCGCCTGTGCTGATGACGACGTACTCTCTGGACGAGGTGGCCCTCACACCGATGAAGAAACCGGAGTCAGTCTCCTCGTAAACGACGGTGTCCTGTTGGGCAGGCTCTCCAATCACGTGCAGACGCACCTGCCAGGGACGCCAGTTCTCATCCACCACTGTGTACAGGAACGCAGTGTCGTCGGCTGCCCAAACCGCGCTTCCAATGGTGTTCTCGACTTCGTCCTTCAGAATCTCACCTGTATCGAGATCCTTGACAGCCATTTTGAATCGCTCGGAGCCGTCGGTATCGGCGCTGTATGCGAGCAGAGAGCCGCTGTTGCTCACCGACATCGAGCCGAGGCTGAAGTACTCGGAGTCTTCTGCCAGCGCAGGCTCGTCCAGAATGGTCTGCGCGTCGGCGGTTGGAGCTTCCCTCGCGTTCGGGCCGTCAGCGGGCCAGCGCAGCCACACGCGATACTGGCTTCCATCCTCGAAGCGCCACTGGTAGTACCACTCGTTGTTCTTCGACGGCACACTGGACAGGTCCGGCTGTTCGCGTCCCTTGATCTCTTCGAAGATCGCGTCGGTCAGATCACGGTGAGGCGACATCATGGCGTCGAAGTAGTCGTTTTCGGCAGTGAGATACGCCAACACGTCAGGGTCATCCACGGTTGGGTAGTTAGGGTCTCGCAGCCAGCGCCACGGGTCCTCGATCGTGATACCGTGGTAGGTGAAGCTGTGCGTTCGCTTTCCAGCCGCTGGTGGGGTAGGTAGATCAGACATCTTGAAGAGGACTAGCCTTCTAGCAGTCCGCCGCTTCCCAGCACCCTCCAGAATGTCTCGTCAGCGATCGCGATTATTTCGCCGGCGAGGCTCCTCGTGATGTGCTCACCTTCGGCCGAGTGAGTGCCAGCGATATGAGCGATCTGCTCAGGCAAGCCTGCGGTAAGGGCAACGAAGACGCCGAACAGTGGGTGGCGCAGAGACGGCGAGCCTGTGATCCGATGATCGCTCCATCTCTCGATGTTGCCAGGATCGTACTCCCATGCCTTGCCCAGGTCGTGGCACAAGCCTCCGGCGACGACCTCGTCCAGGTCAACCCGGAAATGTCCCACCTCATCATTGAGCCCCTGTGCTATGGATACGCCGATCCGGGCCACTCCATTGAGATGGGCCGCCTGACCGCTGCCCTTCAACTCTGGTCCTCCGGGACCGCCGGAGCACGGCATGTCGTTGATTCTGTCGAAGCTACTCGAGGATAGAGACATCGCCCACGCATCATAGACGAGCTCGCGCAGCTCTGTATCCCTGATCGCCTTCGCGTACGGGAGGTCTTCGACGACTCCCAGCCGCTGGATCCTGTCGATTCTAAGTTTCATATTCCCCTCCTCGTCGGCAGACTCCCGCGAAATCGGGAGTCCAGTACGACGAACCATGGTTGCTGGCCTATGGATTGCCGAGCGGCGAGCCACTTCGTGGGTTCCCGCGTGCGCGGGAATAATGGGTAGAGTTCGGAGTTTTGCACTTCTCTCAGTGTATAACAACTACGGTTGACATCCACAGCCATGTGTTGGCAGACTCTGACATTGCGGCTGCGGCAATGCTTAAGCGGGTGGCTGCCACCTGCATGAGCATACGAGACTCCACAGTCAGATATGCTACATTAGCCGTAAACAGCCCGATGTGCCGAAGTGGCGGAATGGTAGACGCGCCGGTCTCAAAAACCGGTGGGAGCGATCCCGTGTCGGTTCGAGTCCGACCTTCGGCACCATCACCACCTCTCGCAGGATATTCCCAGCGGAAATGGCCCTGTCCCCCTACCTCTCAAGAAGCTCAGTCTGGGCCGCCTCGTTTCGGTATCGCGACTTCAGGTTTCTGTGGCTGTCAACCGTCGTCCAGTCGGTGGGCATGGGGATGGAATTCGTCGCACTCGGCTGGCTGGTGCTGGACCTCACCGGCTCGCCTTTTCTTGTTGGAGTGGCGTCCGCGGCGCGCATGGCGCCGTTCTTCTTTCTGGGGCTGGTCTCAGGCGCCGTCGCCGACCGTGTGGACAGGCGGGTGTTTACCCGGTGGATCACGCTGGTCGGAGCGCTCATAGCCGCGCTGACAGCGCTCCCCCTGTTCCTGGGCTATGAGCATGTCTGGCCGATTATCGCTCTCACCGTCGTCATGGGCAGCGTGTGGGCATTCACGCTCACTCTCAGACAGGCGTACACGTACGATATAGTCGGTCCCGAAGCCGCGCTCAATGGTATGTCCCTAACGGCATTGAGTCAGCGGATTGGCGGAGTGGCAGGCGCCCTCGTGGCCGGCGCGATAATCGAGATAGCAGGCATAGGCACCCAGTATCTTGCCATTGGACTCTGCTACGCGGCTTCCGCCGTGATACTGCTCTGGACCAGAGACGCAGGACAGGCCGCGGTACGGACTCCCCAGTCGGTGCTTCAGAACCTGGCAGGATACGTGGAGATCATCAGCAAGAACCGCACGCTGCTGACCCTGATGATACTGGCGGCGATCACCGAGATATTCGGATTCACCCACCAGAGCCTGCTGCCCGTGTTTGCCAAAGACGAACTCGGAGTCGGCTCTGTGGGTCTTGGAATAATGAGCGCCTTCCGTCAGGGTGGGGGAATCTTCGGGCTGCTCCTATTAGCCAACCTGAGCAGCTTCAGGCACAAGGGCCTGATGATCTTCGTCATTGCCGGAATGTTTGGTCTGGGAGAGATGGCGTTCGCCCTCGGTGGTGGGTTCATCTACTTCGTCTTTGTGCTCTCTCTCATCAACGCCTGCGCGGCGGCGGTGGACACGCTGTACAAGACTCTCATGCAGGAGGTCGTGCCCAACGAGCAGCGCGGAAGGGCGATGGGGTCGTGGGTGCTTAGCATCGGAGTGGCGCCTGCCGGGCACATGGGCGTAGGGGCGTTGGCCGGCGCGTTCGGCGCGACGCGCGCGCTGCTGATCAACGGCACGATTCTGCTGGTCGTCAGCATCCTCACCGCCCTCGTCCTTCCCAAGATCAGACGCCTGCCGTAGCTCCGTCCAGCCTCGTCGGCGATGCCATGCGGAGGTTTAGAGCTTCTGCTTCTCCCGCTAGTTAGGCGAAGGTCAGCCAGGTCCTCCAGGATGGAGTTCTGGGTCTTGAGCATCTCGTTCTGAGTCTTGCTCATCGCGACGACTTGCGCGGGGAGTTCCAAAAGCTCTTCGGTCAGCAGTTCGCGTCGCTCTGCCGAACGCAACGCTTCGTCTTCCCGCACTATTCTGAGGAAGTCCTCTATGTTGCTGATGGTTGTCATGCGTATCTTCTCTGGGTCACTCTCGAATTGTAGCCGATCGAGGTATCTTCATGTGAAATGTGCCGTCTCCTGCGCGAATAGCGCTGCTCGTACAGGGCTGCGGAATCCGCCGAAGATATGACAATCGCAGCGTTGCGGATACCAAGCGCCTGTGCTAGATTGCCGCAACATCCCATCCTCACCCCTCTCCGGTTGACTCGATGACACTGGACGCGGACACCCTGGACATAGGCAGTCACGGTCTGATCGGCGACATGTCTTCTGCGGCACTGGTCGCGACTGACGGTTCGATCGACTGGTGCTGCCTGCCTCGGTTCGACTCGCCCAGCGTGTTCGCGGCGCTGCTGGACAGCAAGTCCGGCGGCAGATTTCAGATCGCTCCCGCCGCCGCGGCGTTCACCAGTCAGGCGTACCTGCCGGACACCAACATCCTGCAAACGTCGTTCTCCACGGCGACCGGCGGGATGACCATCACCGACTTCATGCCAGTCCGCCGAGACGCGCTCTCGGAAGATGCGCCACACGAGCTTCACAGGATAGTCAGGTGTGACTCCGGCGAGGTAACCGTGAAGTGCGTCTTCGAGCCGCGTCTGGACTACGCACGCTGCGCCACGCTGCTCAGACCTCTTCGGGAGGGAGTCCAGGCGCGCGGAGGGCGACAGACGCTCAGCCTGTTGGCGAGCGTTCCGTTGCGCATCGATGATGAACGGGCTATCGCTCGGTTCGTCCTGCGCCAGGGAGAGTCGGCATCGTTCGTACTCGCGTACGGTCACGGGAGACCTCTGCGTCTCCGCACGTACCGCACCGAGGCGCAGATGGAAGACACCCGAAGGTTCTGGGAGAGGATCGTATCCGAGATCAGGTACGATGGAGCGTGGTCGGACGCGGTAACAAGGTCTCTGCTCATTCTGCACCTCATGATGTATCGCAGGACCGGCGCGATCATCGCAGCGCCAACCACCAGCCTGCCGGAGACGCTTGGAGGCTCGCGCAACTGGGACTACCGATTCGCGTGGCTGAGAGACTCCAGCTTTACGGTCGATATCCTGTACCGGATCGGCGACGACGAAGAGGGCGACAGATACATCGGCTGGCTTTTGGACCAGTGCAGGCTGAACGACCGGAAGACCAGGATCGTGTACGGCGTTTCGCCGAATTCGTCGCTGAGAGAGCAGACGCTCGACCACCTCGAAGGCTACGCAGGCTCTCGTCCGGTGCGGATCGGCAACGGCGCGGCGCGACACCTTCAGCTGGACGTGTTTGGCGAGGTGATTCTGGCTATTCACACACTCCACAGGCTCCAGGGTCGGATTCTGCCTGGCGCGTGGTCGCTGGTGGCCAAGTTCGCAGAGACAGTGATACTGAACTGGCAGAGGCCTGATCGCGGAGTGTGGGAAGTACGTGGCCGTCAGCGCCACTTCGTATATTCGAAGATCATGTGCTGGGCTGCGCTCGACCGCGCAGCAGACATCGCCAGAACGCTGAAGGAGGATCGACTAGGCTGTCGCTGGGCGCTTGCGGCAGAGACGATCAGGCGACAGGTCCTATCCGACGGTTGGAGTGACAGTAAGCTGGCTTTCAGACAACGCTACGACGACGACGCGCTCGACGCGAGCAACCTGATGGTCCCGTTTCTGGGCTTCCTTCCCCCTGATGATCCACGCATCCGCATGAACACCGACGGAATAGCGCGCGAGCTGGCCGATGGCCCTTTCGTGTGGCGGTATGTGCCGTCCGAGACCGACGACGGCCTCGACGCGCAGGAAGAGGGCGCATTCACCATGTTGAGCTTCTGGCTCATCGGCAACCTGCTCTACACTGGCCAGGCCGAGAGGGCAGCCGAGTACTTCGAGCGGATCATGTCGCACGCCAATCACCTGGGCCTGTTCTCAGAGATGATCGACCCTCGCACCGGCGCCCTTCTGGGCAACTTTCCCCAGGCGTACAGCCACGTTGGGCTGATCCACACGGCCCGCAATCTGGACCGATCTATGAACGGCAGACCGATTGGCAAGGTTGAGTCTTGACCCACATCATCTCCTGCTGCGCCTCTGCCACAGAAGGAGATTTGGAACCCGAAAGGCTTTCATAGGCGCACGTTTGTTCTTGACGACTCATCCCTCGTATTGTAGTCTCCAACTACACATCAACGAAAGCCGATCTTGCGAGACTCGACATGACTGCCTCCAACACTCTGCAGAACTATCTGCGGGACGACGATATCTACTGTGGCGATGCCCGCGTTATGCTCAGGCTGGTGCGTCCGGAGTCGGTTAGTCTGAGCTTCTGGTCCCCGCCGTACTTTGTCGGTAAGTCATATGAAAGGGATATGACCTTCGAAGAGTGGCAGAACCTGATCCGCGAAACGATAGTCCTCCACTTTGACGTGCTGGAGCCCGGAGGATTCCTAGCGATAAACATAGCCGATATTTTGGCATTTCCTGACCCGGATATGCCGCGTATCCAGGCAGACAATGTATCCAACAAGAGGGTCAAGATCACCAGAGAGCAGGTGTTGCAGGCGCAGCGGGAGCATCCCACATTCAACAGGTACCAGCTCGCCGAGCTGCTGGGATGCAGCGAGCAGACAATCGACCGACGGCTGAATAACAACAACGTGCGAGGCGGCAAGTACACCGTTCAGCGAAAGGTGAAGCTGGTTGGTGGCCTAATCGAACAGTGGGCGGACGATGCAGGTCTTTATCTCTACGACCGCCGCGTGTGGGTGAAAGATCCGTGCTGGGAGAATGGACAATGGCACAGCCTGTCCTATCGGTCGGTTGATGAGTTCGAGTACGTCTATGTTTTCTGGAAACCCGGCATTACGACGATAGACAGAGCGCGATTGGACAGGACTGAGTGGAGCGAGTGGGGCTCAAGGGGCGTGTGGCACATCCCATCGGTTCGGGCCAATGTCGATCATGAGGCTCAATTCCCGGAGGAACTAGCCCGTCGTGTTATACGAATCTTCAGTGCTCCGGGCGACTTGGTCTTGGACTGTTTCGTTGGAAGCGGCACCACCACTGCCGTGGCGATCAGCGAAGGACGCCGATACCTGGGCATTGACTCGATGCCGCGCTATGCCGCTCTGGCCAGAGATCGCTGCCTCAGCGCTCAGGGCAAGTTGCTGTGACCCTTGATCCTCGCGGGCTTGATTCTGAGCCTGCGCTCCTCGAAGAGGTCGAAAAGGCCACGCTGCGCATGGTGACGCAAGCTATCCACGATTTCAGGGACGAAGCCAGCGAGTTCTTCGTTCATGAGCCGGATGCTGTCGCTGACATAGGTGAAGACATCACGCGCGAAGCCATGGATCGTATGGGGACATCGATCATCCCAACTCGTCTGTTCGGGAGAATCGATTACAAACGAGCACGATATGTGTTTCATCCAGAGTACTTGGTACGGCAGGCACTGTTCATAGACTCGAAAGCTGAGCAGGTAGCGGGAGCCGGAACAGTTACAATCCAGACTAGCCAGACGTCAATGAGCATTCGCCAGATGCGAAGCGGACAGCCGATTGACGAACAGGGAACGCTACCCAGAGTCCTTCAGCTACAGGGAATCGATTATCTCGTCACAACCGTATTCGCGAAGTACAACTACGTGGAGTCGGCAGACAGGTCCGAAAAGTCGCTCCATAGCATTTCCGTCACATGCCTTCCCAATGGGATACTTCAGGAAAAGTACAATCCAACACCTCAGAGGACCATATGGCTTGCTGGTAGAAATGCCCCTAGTCGCGGTGAACCGTTTCGCGTCAGGATCAGCCTGCCACGGCTGAAGGAGATGGCAAGCTGGCGAGTGCAGAGCATAGAACTGGTACCAGAAGCCAATTTTTCTTGGGACGAATAGTTGATGACCCATAGGCACATCCAGCTCATTCCTTTGCTGGACATAGCCGCTCACTTCGGTACATGATGATCGCTACAGATGACGGACGACGGAGGACGCGATGACCACTACTGGTACCATCATCAAGCTCAGCGGGCGGATTGACCTTCCAGACGCCTTCTATGACGAACCGGATATTGTTGAGGACGCCATGGCACAGAGACTCCCGCTGGACTTGATCAGACATCAGCTTCGGGAGAGCTTCGCAGATCGTCCAGACGTGTACGTCTCCGGTGAGACCTTCGTCTTCTACGACAGGAACGACCCCTACAGACGCATCTCCCCCGACTGCTTTATCACGCTCGGCGTGGACGCCGAGAGGGTTCTCGAAAAGTTCCCCAACTACCTGGCGTGGGAGGTCGGCAAGTTCCCTGACTTCGTACTCGAGATGGCGTCGGAGAGCACGGCGAGAAACGACCTGGGCGCCAAGCGCGACCTGTACGCTAGGTTGGGCATGGCCGAGTACTGGCTGTTGGATCCGACAGGTGGAGACCTGTACGGTCGTCCCATCGTGGGTCTGCGCCTGGTTGACTGCGAGTACCATGAGTACCCTGTTCGTGAGGAGGACGACGGCTCGGTCACGGCGCACAGCGAGATTCTGGACCTCGACTTCCGCTGGTCCGATGGCACGTTCGTCATACTGGACCCGGACACGGGCCTGCCCAAAGACAGGCGAGCGGCGGCCGAGCGCAGGGCAGAGGCCGCCGAGTCCCGCGTGGCGGAGCTGGAGGCCGAGCTTCGACGGCTGCGCGGTCAGTAGCCACGTGGGCGACACTCCCGCCATCCCGCCGTACTCAAACACCGTCCTCATCACCGGCGCCTCGACCGGCATCGGCAAGACCACCGCGCTGCACCTTGCGGGTCGCGGGTACGTGGTCATCGGCACCAGCAGGCGGCTGGAGCGGCTGTCGGGGCTGTTCGACGAAGCAGAAGAGCGAGGCGTCCGTCTGTTCGGAGTCGAGCTCGACCCCAACTCGGATGACTCCGTCGAGAGCGTGGTGCCCGGTCTGATCTCACAGTTCGGACAGATCGACTCCCTGGTCAACAACGCCGGCTTCGGAGTTTGGGGGCCAGTGGACAGCCTTTCGATCGACGATCTCAAATTGCAGTTCGAGGCAAACTTCTTCGGGGCGGTCAGGATGATCCACTCCGCGCTGCCGCAGATGCTGTCCCGTGGGTCAGGACGGATTGTGAACGTAAGCTCGGTGCTTGGCCGGATGGGGACGCCGTTCAACGGCGCATACGTGTCCAGCAAGTACGCGCTGGAGGGACTGAGCGAGTCGCTCAGAGCCGAATTGCGACCGTTTGGCGTACACGTCTCCCTTGTAGAGCCGGGGCTGTTCGCGACCGACTTCCAGAAGAACCAGCTCAGGGCGGCGCGATCACAAGACGAAGAGTCCGTCTATGCCAGCTACGTCGAGCGGTACAACAGCCGTCATGACCAGTTCGATCGGTTCGCCTCCGACCCCATCAAAGTTGCGAGGGTCATCGAAAAGGCGCTGAGCGCTCGGAGTCCGTCGTTCAGGTACCCGGTCGGAGTCGAGGCATGGGTAGGGATATTCGGCGCCCGCCTACTTCCGCAGCGGCTGTTCCACGCGCTGCTCGACCGCGCGACGATGGGCCGCTAATTCATCTCCCAACTGGCGCCTCCCGTGCTTCGCATCTACAATGAAAACGCAAGGCGGCCGGGCGGTCGCTGCCCCTGCCGCGTGTAGGGGGAGAGGAAAGTCCGAGCTCCACCGGACAGGATGCCCGCTAACGGCGGGGCGGGGCGACCCGACGGAAAGTGCCACAGAGACATACCGCCCGCCCACGGCGTTTGCACGACCCCGTGTGGCGGGTAAGGGTGAAAAGGCGAGGTAAGAGCTCACCGTCCCGGCAGTAATGTGGGGAGCCAGGCAAACCCCATCCGGAGCAAGGCCAAATAGGGGGTGAAGGGCGTCCGTCCCAGCCCCGGGTTGGCCGCTCGAGCCTGTCGGCAACGGCAGGCCTAGATGGATGGCCGCCGTTCGCCTCTCGGCGAATACAGAACTCGGCTTACAGGCCGCCTTGCATTCTCCCATACGTGGGTCAGCCAAACAGGAAGAGTCCGATGAGCTCTATGACATGGTCCCTGATTAGGGTGCCGCTGAACAGGAAGTCACCGATTGCAGTGATGACCTCGTCCCTGTTGATCTCGCCGTCGCCATCATCGTCATATGGGATGCCCAACGATAGCTGGACAGCCGCCGTGTTGCCGTTGCCATCGGCATCTTGAGCCACGCCGTCCGCAATGTCCACGGTCACATCGCCAATGGCGTTTGGTATGACATCGAACGTGTAGGCCGAGCTGCCGTCGATGCCGACGAAGCTGCTCGCGGAGCCGTTGACCACGCTGACGTCCTCGACGGTGAAGCCGAACACAGGCTCGCTGAATGTGGCTGTCACCTGGATTGGTGAGTCGATTCTCACCATAGGGGCG